>NZ_CAWVCU010000034.1:0-48434 GCF_963927765.1 uncultured Agathobaculum sp.
TTCGGCTCCGAAAATTCAGTGAGTGGAACGCCATGCGATCAGCTGCGCGGCAATAGAAACAGCAATTTCTGCTGGAGTTTGCGCGCCGATCTCTAAGCCGATGGGCGTGATGATGCGCTGCTGCGCCTCGGAGGAAAATCCCTCCTGCGCCAGCGTGCAAAACAGCGTTTCCCGTTTGCGGCGGCTGCCCATCAGGCCGATATAACTGGCCGGGGTGGACAGCGCATAGCGCACGGCGTCTGCGTCGCCCTCATGACCGCGCGTCATGATGCAGAAGCCATCTGCTTCTGTGGGGCGCAGTGTGCCCGTGAGCGTTGCTGTAAGTTCGGTCAGGGGGAGGGCCAGTGTCTGTTCCGCATGAGGGAAACGGGCAGGGGAGCAGAATTCTGGACGGTCATCGATGACGATGTGCCGGAAGCCCAGCCGATGCAGCAGCGCGCACAGCTCATGTGATACATGTCCGCCGCCGATGACAAACACCCGCCCTGCGTCCGCCAGACGTACACACAGCACGTCTTTGCCGTTTCGTGATAAAACAGTTGGCCGTGCTGGCAGTGTGTCATCCTGCGCGATATGGGGCGTCGTACCGTCCAGCGGCAGACACAGCCAGACTGGCGTTCTGTGCTGCAAAGCGGAAAGCGCTGCACGCAGCGGCGCGGGATCGGTCAGTGGGGTGAACAGCACTTCGGTCGAGCCGCCGCATATCATGCCCAGACTGCCCGCTTTGCGGTTATCCAGTTCAAAGCGCATAAGGCGGCCGCAGGCGGGCTGTGCAGCGGCAAGTTCCAGACAGCGGTGTTCCAGCAAGCCGCCACCGATCGTGCCGCACAGCAGCCCTTGCGTGCCTGCCAGCAGCATTGCGCCTTCCTTGCGTGGTGTCGAACCGGTCGCGCGGGCGACAGAAACCAGCAGGACAGGGCGACCTTGCTCCATTTCGTGCAGGGCGGTGGTCAGCAATTGCTCAAACATGGTTTGTCCTCCTTATCGGGTCAGCAGCAATACGTTTTCCGGCGCGATGCCTAACATATCGGGCAGCACGGCGGGCTTGCGGTCTTTGGGCATGCGCCACCACAGGGGCGGCGTGGTTTCGTCCTGCTCTGCATAGCGGAACAGTAAAATCCACTCGAAGGGTTCTTCCAATTCTCCCACCCATTGCACGTTTGCACGGTTGGCGGCAGCGCGGGCGTGGAAATAATGCGCACGCAGACCGATGGCACACAGATCGTCCGGCACGGGCTGCGCGGAAGTGAAGCACAGTTCCCATGCGGGTGCTTCAACCGTCCGCTCGTCGATTTTTCGGGCGGGGGTGATGTTTTTGCAGCCTGTTAGACGTGCGGCGGCCTCACTGCGTGGGTCGGCAAAAACGGCCTTGGTTGCGCCGGCGCGCACGATGAGGCCGTCCTCCATCACGCACAGCTGTCCGCACAGGTGATAGGCTTCGTCGCGGCTGTGCGTCACCAATACGGCTTGTCGCCCATAGGAGCGCAGCAAGTTGAGAAACTGCGGCTGCAATTGGTCGCGTAGATGGCTGTCCAGCGCGGAAAAGGGTTCGTCCAGCAGCAGCAGGCGCGGTTCGTTCACCAGCATGCGCGCGAGTGCCACACGCTGCGCCTGTCCGCCAGAGAGCTGCGCCGGACGCAGCTTTTCCAGCCCCTCCAGCTGCATCATTTCGATCATTTCGCGCAGGCGGCGCTGCCGTACACCAGCATCACGTTCACGGTGCAGACCGGTTAAGATGTTGCGCTCGACCGTCAGGTGCGGAAACAGGGCGTACTGCTGGAACAGATAACCCACGCGCCGCTGCTGCGGTTTGAGATTGATACCACGCGCGGAGTCAAACAGCGTTTCGCCATCCAGCACAATGCAGCCGCTGTCCGGCGTTTCCACACCCGCGATGCATTTGAGTGTCATGCTCTTACCGCAGCCGGACGCGCCCAGCAGACCGGTGACAGCGTTTTCCGCATCAAAGGCAGTTTCCAGCACAAAATCACCGAGTTTTTTGCGGATATCCACATGCAGGCTCATGCGTGGCGGACCTCCTTTTGTCGACGTTCCAACAGGTTGACGGTCAGCAGCACCGCTGCCGAAATGGCAAGGTTGACCAGCACCCAGAGAAAGGCGTGATAGTCGTCACCTGTGCGCCAGAGTTGATAGACCGTGGTCGAGATGGTGGCAGTCTTGCCGGGCGTGTAGCCGATCAGCATACTGGTCGCGCCGTACTCGCCCAGCGCACGCGCAAAGGCAAGCACCACGCCCGCGATGATGCCTTGACGGCAGGCGGACATGCGGATGCGCCAGAAAATATAGGTATTGGACAAGCCGAGCGTTTGTCCGGCTTGGGCAAGCGTCGGGTCAAAGGCCTCGAACGCGCCGCGCGCGGTGCGGTAGAGCAGGGGGAAGGCGACAACGGATGCCGCGATCACGCCGCCGTACCACGTCATAACGAACTTGACGCCGATTTGCTCGAGTGCGATACCGAGTGGACGGCGGGAGCCGAACAACAGCAGCAGAAAATAGCCCACAACAGTCGGCGGCAGCACAAGCGGAAGAGTGAGCACCACATCGAGTACGCCTTTCAGCAGGCGCGGGAGGCGTGCCGCATAATAGGCTGCGGCAATGCCAGTGAAAAACACAATGATGCTGCTCAGCGCTGCGATGCGCAGCGAGTTAAAGAGCGGGTACCAGTCCACGGGGGAAAATCACTCCTTTTGCAAACGGGGCAGGGCACGCGCCCCGCCCCGTCTGTGTTGTTGGAAATCAGGAAACCGGGGAGAATCCCACGGACTCGAATACAGTCATCGCCTCGTCAGTCGAGAGATAGTCGAGGAACGCCTGCGCCTGCTCCGGGTGTGCCGAGGTCTTGAGCACCGCGGCCGGATAGATGACCTGTCCGCACATATCGGCGGTCGCCTCGTCCACAACGGTCAGGCCGTCGCTGAATGCATCGGTCGCATAGATGATGCCCGCGTCTACGCTGCCCTCGCGCACCTGCGTGGTCACTTCCTTGACGTTGGTGCCGTAGGTGAGGCAGCCTGCACTTGCCAGCGCCGCTTCGTCCAACCCGTAGAACGTCAGAATCTTCTGGGTGTACTGTCCGACCGGCACATCGCTGTAGCCCATTGCCAGCAGGATATCGCCCGCCTGCAAGTGCGCGGCGAGTGAATCAAAGCTGTCGATGCCCTTGGGGTTGCCCTCGGGCACGGCGAGCGTGACCTTGTTTTCCAGCAGATTGAGGCGGCTGTCCGACTGCACGAAGTCCAGGCCTTCGGTATTGACCGATGGGTCTGCTGCCGCGTCCAGCTGGTCCATCTGCTTCTGTGCCGCAGAAATGAACACGTCACAGTCCGCGCCCTCCTGAATCTGGGTCTTGAGTGTGCCGGAGGAATCAAAGTTGAAGGTCAGCGTCACGTCGGGTGCGACTTTTTTGTAGTCCTCTGCGATTTGCTCGAGCGTTTCGGTCAGGCTTGCTGCCGCAAAGATGACCAGTTCGGTTGGCTCACCGGTGTCCGATTCTGCCGAAGCGTCCGTTCCGCCGCCGGACGAGCAGGCGGTCAGGCTGATCGCCATACACGCGGTAAGCAGCCCTGCAAGTAGTTTTTTCATGGTATTTCTCCTTTGTCCCATCTTTCAGGGACGTTATATTTTCAACCTGCCGGCTTTACGGCGCAGTCGAATCAAAGGTCAGCGGGCGCAGTCCATCCGCTCGCCGCGCAGCAGCGCGTGTGCGTGCGGAAGCTGGTCCAGAAAAACATCCATGCACTCCATGCAGGCCTTGGGGCTGCCGGGCAGGTTAATGATGAGCGTCCGCCCGCGGACGACGCTGACGGCGCGTGTCAGCATCGCGCGCGGGGTGATACGCAGACTGGCCGCGCGCATGGCCTCCGCAATACCGGGCGCAAGCCGCTCGGCAGCGTCCAGTGTTGCCTCGGGCGTGAGGTCACGCGGGGAGAATCCTGTGCCGCCCGTGGTCAAAATCAAGTCGGGTTGGCGCTGATCACACAGTCGGATGAGTTCTTTAGCCAGTCCTTCGCGGCCGTCGGGCAGGACAAGTTGCTCGATCACAGTATAGCCCACCTCTTGCAGCCGCGTCGCGACGGCAGGGCCGCTTTCGTCCTGCCGCTCGCCCGCAGCGCAGCGGTCGGACAGGGTGATGACGGCCGCCTGCAAGGGCAGCGGCGCTTCGCGCGGCTGGATGGTCATTTCGTCGCCAGCCGCAATGCGCCCACCCTCAAGCACGCGTGCGAAAATCCCTTCGCGCGGCATGATGCAGTCGCCCATCTTGTGAAAAATCGCGCAGTGATGGTGGCAGGCCTTGCCGATCTGTGTCACTTCCAGCAATACATCGCCGCAGCGCAGCAGCGTGCCGACCGGCAGCGTGCGAAAGTCGATGCCATCGACCACCAGATTTTCCCCGAACGCGCCGGGCGCGACATCCGCGCCGCGCGCATTGAACGCGGCGATCTCGTCCGCGCTCAATAGGCTGACCTGTCGATGCCAGTCACCCGCGTGCGCGTCACCGTCCAGCCCGTGGTTTGCCACGAACAGCGCCGCGCCGCGGTCCTCTTTTTGAACGCCGCGCACTGCACTGGTGCAAACGGCGAGTACCTTTCCCATATTATCCTCCGATTTGGTTCATGGATTTGTGTTCCGTGATGTTTTCCTGCTGCGAAAAGCAGTGCGCGGCAGGTTTTTGCAAAATTGCTTCGCGGATGGCGTTTTGCAGCGTCGTATCGCCTGCACCACCGCGCAGCAGAGGGCGCAGCTCCACGCCCTGTTCGTAGCATAGGCAAGGCTTTAATAGTCCCGTGCTGGTGAGCCGCAGACGGTTGCAGCGATTGCAAAAGCCGTGGCTGACCGCGTCGATTAAGCCAATGCAGCCCTGCATGCCGGGGGCGCGAAAATACCGCGCCGGACCGTTGCCGCGCGGCTGATTGACCGGTGCAAGGTCAGGCCAGCGTGCGCGCAGCCGGTCGAGCACGGCGTCTGCGCGGATGGTTTGGCCGTTCTCATCTGCGCCCAGCGGCATTCGTTCGATAAACCGTACGTCTATCGGCAGCGTCTGCGCCAGTTCGGCCAACGGGATGAGCTGGTCGGCGGTTTCAGGCAGCAGCACAGCGTTGACCTTGGTCGGCAGGCGCGCAGCGCACAGGTGTACCGCGCGCAGCACCTCGTCTGCGGTGTGCGCGCGGCGGGTGAGCCGCTGATATTGCACATTGTCCATCGTGTCCAGACTGATGTTGACCCCGTCAAGCCTTGCAGCGCACAGTTCGTCCAGCAGAGGCGGCAGCAGCAGACCGTTGGTGGTCAGTGTGACCTGACGGACGCCGGACAGCGCTTTGAGATGCCGAATAAAGTCGGCACACCCCCGCCGCACCAGCGGCTCGCCGCCCGTCACTTTGAAACGGTCTATGCCGAGCGAGACCGCTGCCGATGCGATGCGCAGCAGCTCTTCATAGCGCAATAAACTATCGTGCGCAGTGGGTGGAACGCCTTCCTCCGGCATGCAGTAGCGGCAGCGCAGATTGCAGCGGTCGGTGATGGACAGGCGCAGATAGGTGATATCACGTCCGAATGGATCCAGCATCGTTATACGCCCTTGCCGAAGCCGCAGTTGGGGAAGTGGCAGACTTCGCAGTTCAGGCACAGCCCGCCGTGGCCAAGTCCCGCCAGCCATTCTGCGGTGATTGGCACATCGGCCAGCAGACGTGGCAGCACAAGGTCAAAAATGGTACGCTTTGCGTACATCACGCAGCCCGGAAGGCCACAAACCGGCCGCCCATCCGGCAGATAGGACACAAGAAACATGGCACCGGGCAGGACTGGCGCGCCGTAGCTGACGATCTGCGCACCTGCTTGACGGATGGCAAGCGGGGTGCGGTCGTCTGGGTCGACGCTCATGCCGCCCGTGCAAAAGATCATCTGCACGCCGTCGTCTGCCATTTTGGTGATTGCAGCGGTGATTTCGTCCGGGTTGTCACCGCAAATGATGTGTGCAGCCATTTCACAGCCATATTCGGCGAGTTTTTGCTCCAAAACGGGTGTAAATGCATCCTCAATCAATCCTTTTGCCACCTCACTGCCCGTGGTGACCACGCCGAACGAACGGGGACGGAAGGGGACAAGCTGCAAGAGCGGCATAGCGCCTGCGGTTTGACGCGCCCGCTCCATCTTTTCCTTTTCGATGACAAGCGGAATGACGCGCGTGCCGCACAGCTTGTCGCCCTTTTTGACCGGGAAGCCACCCGCGCGGGTTGCAATCATCATTTCACCCAGCGCGTTGACTGCACGCAGACGCTCCACATCGACCAGCAGCAGGCCGTCCTCATCTGCAATCAGCTCAATTTTGCCCTCTTTGGGGTCGGTTGCATGCATGTGTGCACCCTGACACAGCGCGCGCAGGATGTCCGCTGCATCGTTTTCGTGCAGCATGCTTTCGTTGTTCTCCCAGATGTAAATATGCTCTTTGCCGACGCTCAGCAGCACCGGAATGTCCTCCGGCTGGATGATGTGTCCCTTGCGGAATACCGCATCCTTGGTCACGCCCGGAATGATCTGGGTGATATCATGGCACAGGACTTGCCCGACCGCGTCCTGCGTGCGCATCAGTTTCATGATAAGCCTCCAACAGTAAAATGCGGATTGCAGATGCAATCCTTGCTATGGTAAAATTGTATCATATTTGAACACAGGCAAGCAACCGCGAATCGTTCTGCAGGGGCGGTCAATGTTGCCAAAGTTTTTCGTTATATTTATAAAAGTTCAACGAATGTGTGCAAATAGGACAGTACTTTTGTGGATTGTGTTTTGTTTGTTTGGGAAATGATATACTGCATGCAGTGAGGAAAGGAGACGGCGCAAATGGAGCAGCCGCTGAAGGTGCGCGCAAGCCTGCGCATTGTGCGCGAGGACAAGCTGTTCGGCCCGGGGGTGGCGCAGCTGCTGGAAGGAGTTGAGCAGTTTGGTTCGCTGCGGCGCAGCGCGGCGCGCATGGAAATGAGCTACAACAAGGCGTGGAGCGTGGTGCATGGCTGCGAGGAGGCGCTCGGCTTTGCGCTGCTCGAGCGGCGTATCGGCGGCGCGGGGGGTGGCGGTGCGGTACTGACCGAAAAGGCCAAAGCGCTGCTCGCGCGCTACCAAGCATTTTCTAAGCAGGCGCACGAAGTGCTCGACGAAATGGCGGAAGAATATTTTGCAGATCTTTTGGATGGACGGTGACCATGATGCAGAAACAACCTTGGATATTGGTGCGGGGTGCAGGTGATTTGGCGACCGGCGTGATTGTGCGGCTGCACCGCTGCGGTTTTCGCGTGGCGGTGACCGAGTGCGCTAACCCTTCCGCAATCCGGCGGCGCGCGGCGCTGTGCGAGGCGGTCTGGCAGGGACAGGCGACGGTCGGGGGCGTGACCTGCCGGCGTGTGGCGGACGTAGAAGATGCTGTGCATGTATCGCAAGTAGGTGAGGTGCCGCTGCTGGTGGATGAACGCGCGGCGTGTGTGTCCGTGTTGCACCAGGCGGCGGTCGTGGACGCAATTCTTGCCAAGCGCAATCTGGGGACAAACCGCGCTATGGCGCCCATCACGGTCGGTCTGGGGCCGGGCTTTACCGCGGGGGAGGATGTGGACGCGGTGGTGGAAACCATGCGCGGGCATCATCTGGGACGCGTGATTTTGCAGGGTGCCGCGATTCCTAACACGGGTGTGCCGGGGGTGATCGCGGGCTATGCGGCCGAACGTGTCATCCACGCGCCTGCATCCGGCGAAATGACCTTCGTGCAGGATGAAAACGGGCAGACTGTTGACATCGGCGCGCTGGTTTGCAAAGGACAGGAAATCGCGCGTGTCGGTGGTGTGCCGGTGCTGGCGACGATTGATGGTGTGCTACGCGGTCTGATTCGCGCGGGTTATCCGGTGACGGAAGGACTGAAAATCGCGGACATTGACCCGCGTCCCGAACAGGTGGCTTATTGCGATACAGTGTCCGATAAGGCGCGCGCCATCGGTGGCGGCGTTGTCGAAGCGCTTTTGCTGCTCGCACGGGAAAAGAAAATGCAGCTACTGTGAAACGAAAAAAGAACGGGCAAACGCCCGTTCTTTTTTATGCTTCAGAGAAAATCCAGCGATACAGCAGATTTGGGTCACTGTGCAGGCTGCCGATACGGCAGTCCAGACCGTCGGCGCGAAGCGCCTGTACCGCGGGTTCCGCCATGGCGGAAAGTGTAGGCGTGTCCGCCTGATTGAGCAGCACACGCAGCTTTTCTGGCGGTAAGCCGCAGGCTGCGGCAGTTTCCCGCACACAGTACAGCAGTTCCGGGATGCCGACAAGTTGTTCTGGATTCACAGCCCAGTCCGGACACAGCGCATAGCGATGCACCACATCCCGCACCGGCTTGCCGAGTGCGGACAGTCCTGCAATGATCAGGCACAGATCGGTCTGCGGGGCAAGCACTGGCTCGTCGGCGCGATGCAATTTGAGCGGCAGGCGGTGCGCGCCGTCCGCTTCACACAGCACGAAATCGGATGCCGCCGCTGCCTGTGTGAGCAGGGCGGGAGAGAGAGCGCATAGCTTGCCGCCTTCGGCTTGTCGGCCTGCGCAGACCGCGCCCGGCAGAGTAAGCTGCAAAAGCAATTCTTCGGGCGTGGGATCCATTAAAAAAGTACAGCAGTCCGGCGGCGGGACGGGGAACATATGGGTCGTGGTGGTCGCCAATACGCGGCGGGATGTCAGCGCGCGGGCGAGAGCACGCAGCGCGGTCGTTTTGCCGCCCGCACCGACGATAGAAATGAATTTCGGCTGCATTTCTCAGTCCTCATTCTGCCACAGCAGACGATAGCTGCCGTCCTCGACAGCATAGAGCGCTTCCGCATCCGCAGCAAGCAGGTCACGGCAGTCGGCTTCGGATGAAAAGCGCACGCAGGTGCCGCAGGACGAACTGAGTACACGCGGCACGGGCTGCATTTTCGCTTGGCAGCCGGCGTTTTGCAGCGCCTGAAAGCTCAGCATTGCGCTCAGATGTGTGTGGAAGGTCGCAATAAACTCGCTCATGCCTTTTTGGTTAGTGTCAGGGCAAACTCTTCGTCGCCTGTTTCGCGGGATGCCGCTTCGTAGCCGTTGTTGTTTGCAAAGCGGGTGATGTTTTCCACCGCGCACGGGTCGTCAACCAAAACTTCTAGCTTGTCAGGTGCGTTTTTCTTGACTTCCTTCTGCACCATGACCACGGGCATGGGGCAGGAATAACCTCTTGCGTCGATCATTTTGTTTTCTCCTCCCGGTGTAAATTTGCATAAGAAATCACGGCAAGCAAAATCAGGCCGATCACGATGCCGATGCGGCCGGCCTGCGCCACACCGCCTGCGGTGAATACGCCGTCGGTCATCGCGTCCGCATTGCCTGCCATGCCGAAGTTATGCGCGAGCGCCGCACCGACCAGCATGCCGAACACGGTCAACGCGCTGTCGCCGCTGCCCTCTCCGGCAAGGATCAGCTGACGCAGCGGGCAGCCGCCCAGCAGCACCGAGCCCCAGCCAGCCATGGCCATGCCGAGGAAGCTCCACACATAGTCATGGTGCGCGACCGGCTGTACGGCAAGGGTGGGGTTAAAGTTACCCAGCACAAGGTTACCGACTAGAACAGTCACGAAAATGGCGATAAAACCGGTCAGCAGGTGAAAATCACGGAACAGGAACACGTCGCGCAGACCGCCCGCCATGCACAGGCGGCTTTTCTGTGCCAGCACGCCGACGATCAGACCGCCTGCCAGTGCAATCAGCCAAGGTGCATGGCTTGCACCCGGACCTGCCTGCGAAAAACGGATGAAGGACGGCGCGAGAAGCAGCAGCGCCAGCACGGCAATCATAAAGCCGGGCAGCACGAAGCCGTCCGCTTTCTGTACTTTGCGTGCGCGGCCGAGCGAAAAGCCTTTTTTTAGACATAGCACGCCCACGCCGATGCCCGCGGCGAAGCCGACAAGGCCTGCAATGGCGGTCACGTCGCCGCCGCCTAGACGCAGCATCATGCGCAGCGGGCAGCCGAGGAAGGCCAGTGCGCCGACCATGACGATCATGCCCAGCACAAAGCGCAGAGCGGGCGCAGAGCCGGCGCGTGCGCGGAATTCCTTGCCCGCAAGCGCGGCAACCGTCGCGCCGAGGACAAGGCCGACGATCTCCGGGCGCAGATACTGCACCTTTTCCGCGCTGTGCAGACCAAGACTGCCCGCGATGTCACGGAGGAAGCAGGCGATACAAAAGCCCATATTGGCGGGATTGCCCGCCGCCGTGAGCGCCAGCGCCGCAAGGCCGACGATCACACCGGTGAAAATCACCAGATATTTGTTTTTGTTCATGTGAATCTCCTTTGGTTTGTGAAATGTATGCTGCAACAAGGCTGGTTTTACATTTGCCCGGTCCTGTGTTACACTGATGAAAAAGTATGCGGACAAAGTGCTCCGCAGACGTCGGGAGGAAAATGCCATGCATTCGGTTTATCTGGACAACGCTGCGACCTCGTTTCCCAAGCCGCCTGCTGTTGCCGCACGCATGCGGGAATATGTCGATCAAATCGGCGCGAGCGTCAACCGAGGTTCATATGCATCCGCGCAACAGGCCGAGCTGGTCACGCTGCGTTTGCGGCAGCGTTTATGCGAGCTGTTCTCCTTTTCCTCCGTGCCGCATGTGATCCTCACGCCGGGCAACACATGGGGGCTGAACCTGCTTTTATTCGGTACACTGCGGTCGGGCGACCACTGTCTGGTGTCCGCAATGGAACACAATGCGGTCATGCGGCCGCTCGGACAGCTTGCCAGCCGCGGGGTGACGTTCGACCGCATCCCGTGCAACCGGGAAGGACGTTTGCAAATAGACAAGATAGAGTCACTGCTGAGGGAAAACACCCGTTTGGTACTGCTCGCACACGCGTCCAATGTGTCCGGCACGGTGCAGGACGCGCAGACAGTAGGGGAAATCTGCCGTGCGCGCGGCATTCCCTTTGCGCTCGACGCCGCACAGACCGCAGGACATGTGCCGATTGACTTTGAGACGCTCGGGTTGAGTACGCTTTCTGTC
Source organism: uncultured Agathobaculum sp. (assembly GCF_963927765.1). Lineage (NCBI taxonomy): Bacteria > Bacillati > Bacillota > Clostridia > Eubacteriales > Butyricicoccaceae > Agathobaculum > uncultured Agathobaculum sp. The sequence continues at coordinate 11,058 of NZ_CAWVCU010000034.1, forward strand.
CCCGCGCATAAAGGCTTGCTTGGCCCGCAGGGCATCGGCGCGCTGCTGCTGCGGCCGGACTTCGCGGAAACACTGGAGCCGCTGGTCAGCGGCGGCACAGGCAGCGTGTCGGATTCCGAGGAAGTCCCGGCGTATTTTCCAGACCGTCTGGAACCGGGTACGCCCAATCTGCCGGGTATTTTTGGCTGGGAAGCTGCGCTGGACTATTTGCAGCAGGTGACCGTTGAGGCGGTTCAAACGCACGACCGCGTGTTGTCTCGGCGCTTTCTGGACGGGCTGAGCACTATTCAGGGCGCAGAGCTTATTGGCCCGGACACGGCAGAGAACCGCGTAGGCGTGTTCAGTCTGGATTTCCCGGGAAAGGACAATGCGGAGGTCGCGGTATCGCTCGAAGAGCGCTTCGGCATCCTCACGCGCTGCGGCCTGCACTGCGCGCCCAGTGCGCACCGCACGCTTGGTACGTTCCCGCGCGGAACGGTGCGTCTGTCCTTCAGTTGGTTTACCACCGAAGTGGAAGTTGACTGTGCGCTCGAGGCAATTGCCGCCGTCAGTGGAGAATAATGCGGGCTGCTCCTGCGAAATCCGAAACCGTTCCGATGCGCCGCGCATCCGGGACGGTTTTTTGCAGTTCAGCTGCGAGCGCGTCCGCGTCTGCGGCATCGACTGCGATCAGCAGACCGCCCGAGGTCTGCGGGTCGTACAGCGCGTCCTGCACTTCGAGTGGTATGCCGTCTGAGGAAACGAACGCTTCTGCATATTTGCGGTTGCGGTACATGCCCTCGGGCAGAATCCCCATGCGGGCAAATTCCAGTGCTTCGGACGGAATAGGCAGTGCGGAAGCGTCCAGCTCGATCTGTACGCCGCTGCCTTGTGCCATTTCCAGCGCGTGACCGAGCAAGCCGAAGCCGGTCACATCCGTGCAGGCATGCACACGGAACTGCACCATCGTATCACGCGCAGCCTTGTTGAGTGTGGTCATGCGCGCAAAAACGGCATCCAGTACGTCGGGCGGGCACAGGTCTGCTTTCGCTGCTGTCGTCAGGATGCCCGCGCCGAGCGGCTTAGTCAGAAACAGCGCGTCGCCCGGCTGTGCGCCTGCGTTGGTCAGGATTTTGTCCGGATGGACAAAGCCTGTCACACACAGACCGTATTTGGGTTCTTCGTCCAGAATGCTGTGACCGCCCGCGATGACTGCTCCGGCCTCATAGACCTTGTTGTAGCCACCGCGCAGCAGGTCGTGCACTGCGCTGTCGGGCATAGACTTCGGGATGCAAAGCAGGTTGAGCGCTATGCGCGGCTCGCCGCCCATAGCGTACACGTCTGATAAGGCGTTGGTCGCTGCGATCTGTCCGAACAGATACGGATCGTCCGCGATGGGCGGGAAAAAGTCCACGGTCTGCACAAGCGCGAGGTCATCCGATACCCGATAAACCGCAGCGTCGTCACTTTTGTCAAAACCGACCAGCAGATTTTCGTCCGTGCGCACGGCAAGGCCGTCCAGCAGACGGGCAAGCGTGCCCGCGCCGACTTTCGCACCGCAGCCCGCGCAATTGGCGAGCTTGGTGAGTTTGATTTCCTGTTCCATAGACCGCTCCTTCATAAAAAAGTGGAGGAAACGGAACAATAACCGTTATCCTATTAAAAAGATAACATGTGTATGGAAAAAGGTCAAGCGGATGCGCGCACGCCTTTGCATGACGAACCAAACTGTGCTATAATTTAAAACGAATAATAAAAAATATGGGGAGGGGAAGCCGTTGCTTTCCAATAAAAGCAAGGCAATCGGGTTTATTCTGTTATCTGCATTTGGCTTTGCACTGATGAGTACATTTGTGCGTTTGGCGGGCGATTTGCCGTCCATGCAGAAGTCGTTTTTCCGCAATCTGGTTGCGATGATCGTCGCGGCGGTGGCGCTGCGGCGCAAGGGCGTCAGCTGGAAGTGGGAAAAGGGCAACCTGCCCATGCTGCTGCTGCGCGCGATCTGCGGCACACTGGGCATCTTGTGTAATTACTATGCAATTGACCGCCTGGTGCTCGCGGATGCGAATATCCTCAATAAAATGTCGCCGTTTTTTGCAATTCTGTTTTCGCTGTTTTTGCTCAAGGAACGCGCGAATGTCTGGCAGTATCTGGCGGTGCTGGCAGCGTTCGGCGGCAGCATGCTGATTATTAAGCCGGGCTTTTCTTCGGATATGTTTCCGGCGCTGATCGGCTTGCTCGGCGGCATTTTTGCGGGTGCGGCTTATACGGCGGTGCGCGCCTTATCGAAAAAAGGAGAGAACAGCGCACGCATTGTGTTTTTCTTTTCAACGTTTTCCACGCTATTCTGCCTGCCGTATCTGATTTTGGATTTTCACCCAATGACAGGGGCGCAGCTTGCCTGTCTGTTCGGTGCGGGCGCGGCGGCCACGCTCGGTCAGTTCGGCGTAACGCTGGCGTATGCGCATGCACCGGCGAAAGAAATCTCGGTGTTCGACTATACACAGGTGCTGTTTTCCGCGCTGCTCGGCTTTTTCCTGTTCGATCAGATTCCGGACGGGCTGAGTGTGCTGGGTTATCTGGTGATCTGCAGCGTATCCGTGCTGATGTTCTTCTATAACCGCACCTTGGAAAGCCGGGAGCAGGCCAGTGGACGGAGTTGAGTTGCGCCGCTCCCGTCGCCGCACGCTGGGGCTGGAGGTCACGCGCGAGGGGCGCGTAATCGTGCGTGCGCCGCTGCGCGCGTCGGCGGCCACGATTGAGCGGTTTGTCCGAGAGCATGAGGACTGGATTGCGCGTGCGCAGGCACGGCAGCGGGCACGTTTGGAGGCACATCCCGAACCGGATGCAGCGCGGCAGGCTGAGCTCATCCGCCGCGCGCGGGAGGAACTGCCGCCCAAGGTAGCGCATTACGCGCAGAAAATGGGACTAAAACCGGCAGGCATCCGCATCACGTCGGCGCGCACGCGGTTCGGTTCGTGCAGCGCACAGAACCGGCTGTGCTTTTCGTGGAGACTGATGGACTACCCGGATGCGGCGGTCGATTACGTCGTTGTGCATGAACTGGCGCATATTGTACACAAAAACCATGGCCCGCGGTTTTGGGCGCTGGTGGAACAGTATATGCCGGATTACCGCGCCCGCCGTGCGATGCTGCGGGAGTGAGGGCCGAAGGAGGAAGGAAAATGACGATTGCGGAAATCGCGCGCCGCGCGGGCGTATCCAAAGCGGCGGTATCGCGTTATTTGAACAATGGCTATGTCAGCTCGGAAAAGCGGGAAGCGATCCGTCGTGTAATCGAGGAGACTGGCTATGTTCCCTCCCAGCAGGCGCAGACGCTTCGCACGGGTAAGAGCCGCATGATCGGCGTGATCGTGCCGCGTATTGATTCGGAGTCGATCAGCCGTGTGGTGGCGGGTATTTCCCGCGTGCTGGAGGAGAATGGTTATCGGTTGCTGCTGGCCAATACGGATAACCGCATTGAAAAGGAGCTGGAATATCTGGAGGTGCTGCGCAGCGGAAACGTAGACGGCGTGATTCTGGTGGCGACCATTCTGTCTGCGGCGCATCGCAAAGCGCTCGCGGCGCTGGGCGTGCCGGTGGTATTAGCAGGACAGCAAATGGACGGGATATCCTGTGTGTTCCATGATGACCGCGGCGCAGCGCGCGCAGTAACCGAGCTGTTGCTGCAAAGCGGCCGTCGTCGGGTGGGATATATCGGCGTAACGCCGCGGGATAAGGCGGCAGGCGCCGCGCGCCGGGCCGGTTATCAGGATGCCCTGCGTGCCGCCGGGCAGGAACCTCGACCGGAGTGGATGGAGCAGAGCGATTTTTCCATTGACGGCGGTTATGCGGCGGCGGAGCGTTTGTTAGCTCGCGTGCCGGATATTCAGGGGATTTTCTGTGCAACCGATTCCATAGCAATCGGCGCAAAGAAGCGCTTGGAGGAACAAGGAAAGCGCATACCGGATGATGTTGCCCTTGCGGGCATCGGCCATTCCCGTATGAGCGAGCTGGTGCGACCGCGACTGGCGACGGCGCACTATTATTACCAGACCAGCGGAGAGGAAGCGGCGCACGATCTTCTTGAGATTATCGGTCAAGGTGTGGATCGAAAAAAACAGTTGATGCTTGGATTTGAGGTTTTTGCCGGAGAATCGGTATAATTGCAAGAAAAACGGAGAACGGCCTGCGTATACAAAACGCAGGCCGCTTTTTTGTATATATTATACAGAGCCTGTTGCACAGTGTGCAAAAACCAATCGAAAGGTTTGGGTATAATTGCGCATTTACAAAAATAGGGATACAGCGGTATAATGATTGCAGAAAGATGAAATCGGTTTCATAAATAACGACGAAAGGGTGGAACAAAGGTGGACTATGGAAAAGCGGCTTCCGAGGTGCTCAGCAGCATCGGCGGAAAAGACAATGTGATCTCGGCGGCACATTGTGCAACACGTCTGCGGCTGGTGATCGCGGACAACAAAAAGGTGAATAAGGACGCTCTGGAAAATGCAACGGGCGTGCAGGGCGTATTTGAGGCGCAGGGGCAGCTGCAAATCATTTTCGGTACCGGCACGGTCAATAAGGTGTATGACGAGTTCATTGCGCAGTCGGGCGCGGCGGCGGTCAGCAAGGACGAGGCTAAGGCGCAGGCAGCGCAGAAGGGCAACTGGTTCCAGCGCGGCATTAAGACATTGGGCGATATTTTCGTACCGATTATCCCGGCGATCGTGGCATCGGGCTTCCTCATGGGCATCATGGAGTCGCTCAAGTTCATGGTCAACAACGGCTTCATTACGTTTGACAGCACCAGCTCGCTGTTCGTATTTGCCGATCTGTTTTCCAATGTGGCTTATACCTTCTTGCCGATCCTGATTGCGTTCTCGGCGGCTAAGGTGTTTGGCGGCAACCCGTTCCTCGGTGCGGTCATCGGCATGATTATGCTGCACCCCAATCTGCAAAATGCATGGACGGTGGCAACCGAGGGCGTACATACCTATCAGGAAGTGTTCTTCGGCCTGTATAGTGTGCCACTGGTCGGCTATCAGGGTCACGTCATTCCGGTTATCATCGCGGTATGGCTGATGTGCTTGATCGAAAAGAAGCTGCATAAAGTGGTGCCGCCGATGTTCGATCTGTTTGTAACCCCGCTTGTTTCCGTGTTTGTGACCGGCTATCTGACGCTCGCTGCGATCGGTCCGGTGTTTACCACGGTCGAGAATTTCGTCATTAACGGCGTGCAGTGGCTCATCGCCATCCCGTTTGGTATCGGCTCGTTCCTGATGGGCGGTCTGTATGCCACAACGGTTGTATCCGGCATCCATCATATGTACACGATCATTGACCTCGGACAGCTCAGTGCCTACGGCCTGACCTTCTGGCTGCCGCTGGCAAGCGCGGCAAACGTCGCACAGGGCGGCGCGGCGCTCGCAGTCGCCATCAAGACCAAGAACAAGAAGCTCAAGTCCATGGCGCTTCCGGCATCGCTCTCCGCGTTTATGGGCATCACAGAGCCGGCTATCTTCGGCGTCAACCTGCGTTTTGTCCGTCCGTTTATCGCAGCGTCCATCGGCGGTGCGTGCGGCGCGCTGTATGCTTCGATCGTTGGTCTGGGCGCGACCGGCACGGGTGTCACCGGTATCTTCGGCATTCTGCTGCACCTGCATCATCCGGTGCAGTATATCCTGACCATTGGTATTGCAACCGGCGTTGCATTTGTGCTTTCGTGGATTTTCGGCATTCCGCAGGATAAAAACGAGCCCCAAACGGCGCCTGTCGAGCCGGAAAAACCGAAGGTCGTTGCGCTGCAGAGCAGTATCGCACTGGTGTCTCCGCTGACCGGTGAGGCGGTTTCGCTGGAGGAAACCAATGACCCTGCGTTCGTATCCGGTGCGCTGGGTAAGGGCGTGGCGGTAAAGCCGACGGAAAACCGCATCGTTGCCCCGTGTGACGCGACTGTATCGGCAGTCATGGGTCATGCGGTCGGTCTGGAATGCGACAACGGCGCAGAGTTGCTCATCCATGTGGGCGTGGATACGGTCAATCTGGAGGGTAAGTTCTTCACCGCTCATGTGCAGGAGGGACAGCACGTTAAGGCGGGAGACCTGCTGCTGGAATTTGACAGCGAAGGCATTCAAAAAGCCGGTTATCCGGTCATTACACCGGTTATTGTGACCAATACAGATCAATTCGCGTCGGTAGAGCCGTCGTTTGGTACGGTACAGGCCGGGAAAGATACGGTTCTGACGCTTCAGTGATAGGAGAAAATCGCCATGAGCAATGCATTACAACGGGACCTCACGCGGCTGGTACGCCGCATCGAGCGGGAGGATGGGCCGCGTGCAGCGGCCGATCCCTTCCGGCAGCGATTCCATCTGATGCCGCCGGTCGGCTGGCTGAATGATCCCAACGGCCTGTGCCGCTGCGGCGAGTGGTATCATGTGTTCTATCAGTACGGTCCGTTTGATCCCACGGGCGGTGTCAAGATGTGGGGACACTATCGTAGCCGCGATCTGTTGCACTGGGAACAGCTGCCGACTATGCTATATCCCGATCAGCCGTGGGATATCCACGGGGTGTATTCCGGCTCGGCGCTCGTCGAAGATGGCACGCTGTACCTGTACTATACGGGCAACGTCAAGCATGCGGGCGATTACGATTATATTACGGCGGGGCGCGGTCACAACACTGCGCTCGCCGTGTCGCGCGACGGGGTGACGGTGGAGAGCAACGAACTGCTGCTGGAAAACCGGGATTACCCGTCCGATCTGACCTGTCATGTGCGCGATCCCAAGGTCTGGGCGCAGGACGGCAAGTATTATATGGTGCTCGGTGCTCGTACCCGCGACGACCGCGGCGAACTGCTGGTGTACGAATCGACCGATAAGCGCAGCTGGACACACATCAATACGCTGACAACGCCGGAGAAATTCGGTTATATGTGGGAGTGCCCCGATCTGTTCTGTCTGGACGGGCAGTGGTTCCTGCAATGTTCGCCGCAGGGTGTCAAGCAGCAGGGCAACCGATTCCAAAACGTGTATACCTGTGGTTATTTCCCGTTGTACGGCGATTTTCGCGGTGAATACACGCTGGGAGAATTTCAGGAGATGGATTGCGGCTTTGATTTCTATGCGCCGCAGACCTTCCTCGATGGTGACCGCCGTGTGCTCATCGGCTGGATGGGCATGCCGGATGCGCCGTACACCAACCCGACTGTCGAACAGGGCTGGCAGCATTGCCTGACCGTGCCGTGTCTGCTGCGGCGCGACGGCGACCGGCTGCTGCGCACGCCGGCGCCCGAGATCGACGCGTTGCGCGGCGCACAGGTTGCGCCGGAGGACGCACAGGTATTCGATATGGTTTGCCGCACGGAGAACGCGGGCAGACTTGTCATCCGCGGCAGCGCTGTGATAGAATGGGAGGCAGGACAGCTGCGCCTGACGCTGGATGGCGGCGGCGAGGGCCGCACCGTGCGGGTTGCATCGGTGGATACGGTCGAGACGCTGCGCGTGCTGGCGGATACTTCCTCGCTGGAAGTGTTCATCAACGGCGGGGAGCAGGTGCTGTCCACGCGCTACTATCCCGCGCCATATCTGCACGGCGTGACGATTTTCGGCGCGGAGGCTGAGCTCTGGGAGATGGGCTCGCTGCAAATCACAGAGCAACAGGATGTGGAATAATCATGCCGAAAATACAACTACTCGCACTGGATCTGGACGGAACTCTGCTTGGAACAGACAGCCTCGTGTCGCGTGAAAACGCGCGCGCGGTTCGTCTTGCGCAGCAGGCGGGTGTACAGGTCGTGTTATGCACAGGCCGCAATCTGACCGAAACGCGCGCATTCAACGCGCAGCTGGATGCCTCCGCCGACTGGGCAGTTATCACCAACGGCGCGGCGGTGATGCGCTTTTCGGATGGGGCGCAGATGGCCTTTGATGGACTGGATCGGGAAATGTGCGCCGCGGTGCGCGCGATATGCGCAAAATTCGGGCTTGACTTGTGCATATATACAGCGGATCGGTTGTATTACGGACGGGATTTTCTGCGTTTTCTGGAGGAATTGCGCCGGCGTGGACATGTGACCCTGAATGAAGCGGACGAAGGGTATGAGTTCGTTCCGGATAAAGCAAAGTGGGACGAGGTGCTCGCGCGCGAGGATGGGCGCATTGTCAAGGCGATTTTGCACCATCTCGATCCCGCTGAGATCGATAAAATCATGCAGGCGCTGGAGGAAACCGGCCTGTTTGAACTGACGCCATCGGTGATGTATGGCGGCGAACTGAAAAATGTAGAGATCAACCGCAAGGGTGTGCACAAGGGATACGCACTGAACAGGCTTGTCACGCAGCTTGGCTTGGATATGAATGCGGTGATGGCGATTGGCGACAGTGACAATGACCTGATCATGCTGCAAACGGCAGGGCTGGGTGTTGCCATGGCGAATGCTGCGCCGCATGTTCGCGCGGCAGCCGACGCGGTGACGCTGGATAATGCTTCAGACGGCGTGGCGGCGGCGATCAAACGGTATATTTTGGAGGAATAGGCATGAAAAAAGTGGTGGCGATCGGGGAACTGCTGATCGACTTTGTGCCGCAGCAGAAGGGCTGCGCGCTGGACGAGGTGACGCATTTTGAGCGCGTTGCAGGCGGTGCGCCCGCCAATGTTGCGGCGGCGGTTGCGCGGTTAGGCGGCAATGCGGCTATGATCTCACAGGTGGGTGAGGATGCCTTCGGCACGCATATTCTCAAGGTGCTTGAAGGCAACGGTGTGGATATTTCCACGGTGTTCCGCACAGGGCGCGCCAATACTGGTCTTGCCTTTGTCTCGCTCGATGCGACCGGCAACCGCGAGTTTTCCTTTTTCCGCAATCCTTCGGCCGATTTGTTCCTCGATGAAGCGCAGATCCATCCGGATATGTTCCATGACTGCGCGGTGCTGCACTTCTGTTCGGTCGATTTGGTCGACTGGCCGGTGCGGGCGGCGCACCGGCGCGCCATCGAACTGGCGCGCGAAGCAGGCGCATTGATTTCGTTCGACCCCAATGTACGCCTGCCGCTGTGGGACGATCCGGCGGATTGTCAGGCAGCCATCCGCGCGTTCCTGCCCTTTGCCGATCTGGTCAAGCTGTCGGATGATGAGGTGGAGTTTGTCACCGGCTGCACGGATGAGCGCGAGGCGGCAAAGCAGCTGTTTGCAGGCGGCTGCAAGCTGCTGCTGGTCACACGCGGCGCGCATGGCTCGGCGGTTTACACGCCGCAGACTGAGGCATTTGCCGAAACGCTGTCCGTTCCGGTCACTGACACGACCGGCGCGGGCGATTCGTTCATCGGTTCATTCCTGTATCAGCTGACGCGGGACGGTATTGGCGTGGATGATCTGTCCACGTTGCCGCAGGCGCAGCTCGAAGCCTATTTGCGCTTTTCCGCGCAGTATGCATCGCTCACCGTGCAGCATAAGGGTGCGGTCATGGCAACGTTGGATGAGCTGAAACAGGTATATCCGGACTAAGATACATGAAAAAATGGCTCGCACCGAAGTGGTGCGAGCCATTTTGTTGTTTTAGTCGGTAAAATAGCGGGCAAGCGTCGGTGCGGCGGCAATGCGCACGGCCGCGTCCGGAAAATCACGCCGCAGACGCGCGGCGCAGCGACGGCAAAAGTCCTCGTAGAGTGCGGGTTCATCCCGCATCTGCTGCTTAAAGCCCCAGATATGTGTAAAGTAACCTTGCTGTGTGCCGGTAAACAGCGCTTCCAGATCGGATAACGCAGCAGCGCGAATGCGTTTGCGTGCGGCGCACATTGCCAGCAGGCGCTGCTCGGCAAAGACCATATAGGTCAGCACGTCGTCTGCGTCTGGAGAGCATCGCATAAAACGGATGGCGGTATCCGTATAATACCGCCGAAAATCATCGTTTGCCAGATAGCAAAGCGCGGTGTTGAACGGCTGCACTGTCCAGTCGAAGGCTGAAAAGTCAAAACCATGTGTTTGGGTAAACGACCGCACATCCGGATAGATGTCCGGCATGATGTCCTCGCGGTGGATGGCAGCGGCATCCAGCCCGTGCAGCAGCGGCGTAAGCGGTTTCCAGCAGATAAAATCGGTGTCGATCATCACACAGGGGGAGGGCATCGCGGACAGGGCGTAAAGCTTGCCTGCCGCCCAGAATGCCATGGGGTTTACGTCCTCCGGCACAGCGTCAAGCAAGGGATGCACGCCTTCGTCCCACAAAAAAGTAAGGCCGAGCGCTTCATAGTATCGCTGGGCCTTGGTATCGCAGATCATACGGATGGATCCGTTTTCGCGCCGCCACGCAAGCGCGGAAAGCGCGGTCGTCAGCAGCTCGAACGGCTCGATCGCATAGGGTTGGTCGGGCGAGCGCACGAAAAACGGGCGCGTCCAGGTGGAGTGAAACGCACGCAGCATCAAATCAGCTCCAATCCGTAGCCGCCGACCAGATAGGTGCAGGAACCGAACACATATGAGCCGGAGCCGGAAGAAAGATAGCTGGTGCGGTACGAGGTGGTGTATGAGGTCACATACGACCCGGAACCGGAACCCGAGCCGGTGCGCAGAAAGACCGTGCGGATCACGGTGACCACATGTGTGCCGTTCTCGAGGATCTCGACCGGCGGCAGCGCGCCGCCCATGATCGGTACAGGAGGTTGACCGTCCTCGGCGGGGTACCAGCCGTTTGGAAACGGATCGACCGCGAATACGCCGTTGGGTGCGGCCTGCTCGACCATAATCTCTTCTTCTGCCGTGGCTTCATCCGCAGCAGGCGGCTGCGTATGGCGGGCAAAGCTGTCCTCATCCATTGCGACGCCGTCGAGTGCACGATAGTGCTCCGGGTCCATGGCAAGGATGCCTTCCGGTGCGGGGATCGGCTCGGCGGGTGCAGGTTCTTCGACTGCGGGCTGCTCTTGTGCTGCGGGTGCACAGTGCTTGGCGTAGCTGTCCAGATCGAAAACGACCCCGTCGATCTCCCGGTAATTGCTTGGATCCAGCGCCAGAATACCGTTGGATTTTGACATGGCCACGCCCCCTTCCCATTTGCCTTCTATTCAAATTATACTGTACCGCGGGATAAAGCGCAATGAGAAAATCGCGCCGTGAAAAAGTTTTTCCGCTTTACAGAGACGTGCGTACCGATTATAATGGAAAGCACGGAAAAGGAGAGAAGAATATGGATTTTTTGGCACTGGAACGGTCGGTTTGGCAGGTGCTGCGCGAGGAAAAGCGCCCGATCGTTCTGTACGGCATGGGCGATGGCGCGGATAAAATTCTGGTGCAGTTTGATGCGTGCGGCATTCGCGCGTCCGGTGTATTCGCTAGCGACGAGTTTGTGCGCGGGCACAGCTTTCACGGCTTCCGGGTGCAAAAGCTGTCCGAAGTGCTCGAGCAGTTCGGCGAGGATATCGTGATTGTGATTGCATTTGCCAGCCAGCGGCCTGAGGTGTTGGAAAAGATGTATGCGCTTGATGCGCGGTTTGATGTGGTCGCGCCCGATGTGCCGGTCGTGCCAGGGGCAGTGTTTGACGAACAATTTGTGCAGGCGCATCGGGCAGAGATGCAGCAGGCGTTTGACCTGCTGACAGACGAGCAATCGCGGCAGGTGTTCCTCGATACGGTGCGGTTCAAGCTGTCCGGTAAGCTGCGCTATTTGCGTGCCAGTGAAACGGATAAAAACGAGGTATTCCGCAGCGTTTTGTGTCCCACAAAAGAAGAGCATTTTGCCGATCTGGGTGCGTATACGGGCGACACGATCCGTGAGTTGCTGCATTATACGGATGGTGCGTTTGCGTCTATCACTGCGCTCGAGCCGGATCGGCGCAGCTTCCGCAAGCTGACTGCCTATGCGGAGGGGCTGTCCGGCAGCGTCCGGTGTGAACAGGCAGGCGCGTGGTCAAGCGATACCGTGCTGTGCTTTTCTGATCAGGCAGGGCGGCAGTCGCGGGTAGCAAAGAAGGGTAGGGAAACCCAAATGCGCGCGCTCGACAGCGTGCTGGGAGGCGCGCCCTGCACCTATCTGAAAATGGATGTCGAGGGGGCGGAGCGCGAGGCAATTGCAGGTGCGGCGCAGACTATCCGACAGTATCGTCCGAAGCTGAACCTCGCAGCGTATCACAAAAGCGAGGATTTTTTCCAGCTGCCGCTGCTCATTCATGCGCTCTGCCCAGACTATCAGCTGTATTTGCGGCATCACCCTTATGTGCCCGCGTGGGACACCAATTTATATGCGGTTTGCCCATAAAAAACACTGGCAATTACAGGGGACAAGCGGTATAATAAACATACAGAAATCTGCAAAGGAGAGGTTTACAATGGGATGTTTCTACTGTGATGAACACCATGAGGGCCGCGAGGCAATCATGTTCAAGGTTGGCGATATGAAGGCGGGCACGCTTTATCTGTTTAAGGATCAGGCGCACAAGGGCCGCTGCGTGCTGGCGTTGGGTACGCACAAGAAGGAGCTGTGCGAGTGCGACGAGCAGGAGCGCAACGACTTTATGGCCGATCTGGCGGCGGCGTCCGGTGCGATCAAGAAGCTGTGGGGCTGCACCAAGCTTAACCTTGGTTCGTTTGGCGACACCAACCCGCATCTGCATTTCCACATTGTTCCGAAGTACGAGGGCGGCTTTGAGTTCGGCGGCAGCTTTGCCATCACCAACCCTGAACCGGTACATCTCAAGGACGAGGAATATCAGGAAATGATCGCGGCGCTCAAGCAGGAGCTGGGCATCTGATTTGTTTTACGGTACAAAAGGCGAACCTCTGTTAAGAGGTTCGCCTTTTACATATTGGTGTAATATTGACAAAAATTGAGCGTTCCGATATACTTGAATTGGAAATCCTGCCGGAAAAAGGAAAGGGGTTGGGGGATGCGCGCAATGCGTCATATCCTTGGTAAAGCAAGGCAATGCTCTTTCTAACGATCAACTTTGCGGCAGAGACTTTTGTTAAAGGAGCGGAAACTATGAATCACTGGAAAAAAAGATTGTTGGCACTATCATTATCCATTTGTATGACGACGGCACTATCACCTGCGGCGTTTGCGGCCGAGCAGGAAGAATCGGATCGGGGTACGCTGACATATACTGAGGCCATCGCGCCGCAGTATGAAAAGGCCGGTGTATTCAGTGACGAACTGGCACCGGTCAAACAGAACGGGAAATGGGGCTATATCAATACTGATAATGAAGTTGTCATTCCGTTTCAGTATGACGCTGCGGGCATATTCAACGAAGGCTATGCGGTAGTAGGCACATTGGTGTCCAGTGAGCCGGAAACAGAGTATGATTGGGAGACCGGAGAGTCGCATGAAACCGGAAGAACCCTTTATACCTTTGCTATGGGCTTTATCGACACAGACGGAAATTATAAGCCGTTCAAGGATCCGTATCATGGTGAGTATTCGGGTCTTGAGGAAATTACTACATATACAACAGATGATTTGCTGACGAATAATATCGTTTTTTATAACGGCTATATCACCTTCAATGGGTATGATGGACCGGACGGATATCTGTATGATACCAATGGTGACATTGTGGAACTGGATGATGAGGAGATAGGTTATCGGTATCCGTTTGGCTGGCAGGTGACAGAAAATACGCTTATTGTTGGTGAAGGCGCGGTTCTTGGCGGAGAACAGTGCTTTTATCAGCTGGATAGCGGTAGGGTGATCGACCTTCCTGAACTTTCGGCTAATTCTTATTATGATTTGCGCCCATTTAATCAGGGGATTGCACCGGTTGCGGTTGTTTCGTGGAACGACACATCCGAGGTGGACAGTGCAAAATGGGGCTTTATCGATAAAAACGGAACATTTGTCATTGAGCCACAGTATGCAGGCTTTACGGTATCCGACATCTATGGTGCATATCAGGTATTTGGAGATACCGGTGTTGCGATGACGCAGAATGCAGATGGCAAGTATGGCGGCATCAATAAATCGGGAGATACAGTCATTCCGTTCGAGTATGATAAGCTGTATAACTATGATTTTGGCTTGGCTCTGTTTGAGCAGAACGGAAAATGGGGCTATCTGGATGAAAATGGCGCCACTGCCATTGCGGCGCAGTATGAACAGGCGACCAGCTTTGGTTCAGGTGGCTATGCCGTGACATATGACGGCAGCAAGGCGTTTTTGATCGACAGTAAGGGCAATACCATTGTCGGTTCGGAGAAGCTGGATGCGGACACCTATTTTCAGGGAGATGAATCCGATGATTCTCGCGTGCTGTACAGCCCGGATGAATATGTGGTAATCAACGAGAACGGTAAGTACGGCTATGGTCATATCAGCTATTTGCCGCCGCTGCCGGAAAAGTCCGAGATGAGCAGCTGGGCCTATGAAGAGGTCACGGCTGCAATCGAGGAGAATCTGGTGCCGACCTATTTGCAGAACCTGTATCTCAACAACATCAACCGCAACGAGTTCTGCGATCTGACCATGCAGGCTGTCAGCGAGACCATGGATCAGGAAGTAGAGGATATTGTCCGTCAGGCAACCGGTAAGGAACTGACTGAATGGACGCAGCAGTATCCTTTCTATGATACGACAAACAGCGATATCATTGCGGCCTATGCGCTGGGGATCGTAAACGGTCGCGGCGGTGGTCAATTCGATCCCTATGCGTCGATCACACGAGAAGAAGCTGCGGCGTTCCTGATGCGTTCGGCAAAGGTGCTGGGCATGGATACCACGCAAATTTCCGATGCACAATTTGCGGACGCAGATGAAATCAGCGCATCGTTCCGCGATGCCGTCAATTTCGTATATCAGATCAACGTTATGAACGGTACCGGCGGCGGTAAATTCACACCGGATGACAACTACACGCGTGAGCAGTCCTTTGTGACGATCTATCGTCTGTTTCAGGCAGTGCTTGCAGAGTGATCTGATGTGCAGTACGCAATAACGGCTTGCTGAAAAAGAGAAAGGCGAACCCCCTTTTCGGGGTTCGCCTTTTTGTGTCAGAAGAAATGTCATTCGTTTTCCGCCAGTCGATAGCCGACGCCGACTTCGGTGAACAGATATTCAGGTTCGGCGGGATTTTTTTCGATTTTGCGGCGGATATTGGCCATGTTGACGCGCAGGATCTGATTATCTCCGCCTGCGCGCGGCCCCCATAGCTCTTTGATGATATAGTCGTAGGTCAGCACCTTGCCGGCATACTTGCCCAGCAGCGCGACGATGCGAAACTCGCTGAGCGTCAGATGGACGTTTTCGCCGCGCACCAGCACCTGATGCTTGTTGTAGTCGATGGTCAGTTCCCCGACCGTATACGTACCGCGCTGCGCGATTTCGCTGCTGGAGGAGGTGGTACGGGTATGTCGGATGGCCGTGCGCACGCGGGCGAGCAGCTCCGCCGTGCCGAACGGCTTGGTCAGGTAGTCATCCGCGCCAAGGTCGAGTGCGGCAACCTTGTCATGCTCATGGGAGCGCGCGGAAACCACAACGACCGGCAGACTTGACCATGAGCGCAGGCTGCTGAGCACCTCCATACCGTCCATATCCGGCAAGCCAAGATCGAGAATCACCAAATCGGGGCAATGGGAGGAGAGCATAGTCATGGCTTCGTTTCCGGTGCGCGCCTGAATGGTTTCGTATCCGTTAGAGGTTAGGATGGTGGAAATGAAATGCGCGATACTCTTCTCGTCCTCAACAATCAGTACTTTTTCGCGGATATTCATAATGCTTGATACTCCTTTTCAGAAAGCGGCAGTCGGAACGAAAATTCTGCGCCGCAGGGTAGATTCCGGGCTTCCATGGAGCCTCCATGCGCGCGAACGATTGCCATGCACACGGAAAGTCCAAGCCCCATGTTGCGTTTGCCGTCGCCGGACGGGGTCTCGCTGCGCTTGAGCGTGCCGTCAAACAGGCGCGGCAATTCTTTGGGTGGGATGCCGCAGCCGTTGTCCTGCACGGAAAAGCGGGCGTATGCCTCCTCCCGCTGGACGGAGAGCTGGATCTGCGTTACGGTTTGTCCATGTGTTGCGGCGTTTTCCAGCAGATTGGCAAGTACCTGTTCGATGAGGATGGCGTCCATCGGCACAAACAGCAGTTCATCGGGTACGGAGACGGAAACCTGTATTTCCGGAAAGCGTTTGCGGAATTTGCGTGCGGCTTCGCCGAGAATTTCTTCAGCGGCCTCGGGGTTTTTCGACAGCTGCGCACGGGGGTCGCCCATGCGTGTGATGGACAGAAGATTTTCCATCACGCGAATCAGCCATTGCGCTTCGTCCCGCGCATCTTCCAGCAAAGCGCGCTGTTCTTCCCTTGACAGCCCTTCGGTTTCGAGCACAGCAGAGGTCGCGCCCACAATCGAGGTCAACGGCGTGCGGATGTCATGCGAGACCGAGCGGAGCAGATTAGCACGCATTTTTTCTTTTTCGCCCTCGACCCGCAGCTGTTCCTGCTGTTTGATTTTGGTGGTCATCGTGCAAGTGACGATCGACACGCCGAACATGGTCAGAAAGGTCAGCGGATAACCGGAAAGGGTGAAATTGAACTCCCAATACGGATATGTAAAAATGTAGTTGATGCCGATCACGCTGAAAATGGCGGCCAGTGTTCCGAATAGATAGCCGTTGGTGAACCGGGAGATCAGCAAAACGGCAAGCACAAACACGGGCGAGGCGAAGCCGTCGCTGCTGTCGGCCATGCGCAGCAGGATGCAAAGCTCGATCGCGCAGGCGAAAATGCCGATAAAGATTAAAAAGTCCCGGAATGTGACCGAAAAAAGCGGGATTTTGTTTGTCGGCTGCTGCATGAACATTCTCCTTCGATATGGGAAACACAAAAAAGTCCATTACACTCCAACTATATTATAGCAGAAAAAACGTTAAAAGGCTGTTAAGAACTTGACGAAATCTAAACGGTAAGGCAGCATGCCTTATCAGAAACTTAGCGGAATGGCCGATGGCCTTAGCAGCGAGTAAACGGAGGGTTATGCTGTAATAAAAACATAAAGTATACAAGATAGTATACAAGAGAAAAGGCGTAAAAGGAGTGTTTTTGATGGAAAATATCGTGAAAAGCAACCTGCGGAAAAGTGAGACCATTCTGTGGCAGGGGGCACCTGAGCCGTTTCCACTGATTGAACAGGGCAATCGGCTCAGTGTGCTGCGGTTGTGGGCGATTACTGTGGTGTTTGCCGCCGGCATGATCGCAGCGTATTGCACGCAGAATGACGCGTGGGAAATGCGTTTTGTGGTGGGCATCGTAGTGATTGCTCTGCTGGTGATATCCGCCCCGTTTATCGAGCGTGCGCGTGTGCAAAAGCAGAGGTTCTTTTTGACCAATGAGCGGGCATTTCTGGTGATGGACTCCAAAAAGGTCTATGCGATGGAGCTTTCTGCCATTGATGAGGTGCAGGTTGTTGAAGATGTTGCCAATCATGCTTGCATCGCCATGGGCAGCTGCATTTTTGAGTACATGCGCAAGGAGATGCGTTGGAGAGCGTGCCATCCTAAAATCAATATGCAGGATTCGGAGCATCGCGGACAGGTGGACGGCATGGTGTTCTATGACGTAGCTGATATAAAGGGAGCAATGGAAATTCTTGAGCAGCGCAATTGCAAAAAAGCTGCCTGACAAAATACGACATATTTATATAGCTGAAAAGGGCTGCGGCGTGGTTCCGCAGCCCTTTTCTGATACGATACAGCAGCGCAAACAAAGAAAGAGGTGACAATTTCCTGTGGGCGTGATATAATTTCAGACATATACAGGTCGGGGTTCGTTAAAAGCCGGCCAAAACGGGTAAACTGGAGTGCCGGCTGGTTTTGCCGCTTGCCTGCGCTGCCACAGGAGGTATTTGGATTTGCTTTGGAGAGCTTTGCTGAGTGGGGATCTGCAGTCTGCGTTTATTACGTTGGCGCTGTCGCTTCCCGCGATTGTATTGTGCCTGTCCGTGCACGAGGCGGCGCATGGCGGTATGGCGTATTTGTTGGGCGACCGTACAGCACAGGCATCGGGACGGATTACGCTGTCCCCGATGGCACATATTGATCCGTTTGGATTTTTGTGCCTGCTGCTGTTTGGTTTCGGATGGGCACGCCCGGTACCGGTGAATATTTCCAATTTCAAAAACCGGCGTTGGGGCATGGCGCTGACCGCGCTGGCAGGTCCTGCTGCAAATTTCCTCACGGCGTTTATCGCCTATTGTTTATATGTGCCGGTCTGGATATACGGAACGGGCGCATTCATGCAGACGGTGGGCATGTTCTTGTCGATCGTGGCGGGCATGTCGGTCGGCTTGGGTGTATTCAACTTGATTCCGGTGCATCCGCTGGACGGTTCGCGTGTGCTGGATGCCTTTCTGCCGTTCTCTTGGTCGCTTAAGCTGCAGCGATACCAGAGCATCATTCTGCTGGTGTTCATCCTTGCGCTGTGGCGTGGCTGGCTGGACGGCATTATGAGCTGGGTCGGTATGCGCATTCTGCATTTGGCGCTGCAGCTGGTCACCCTGTTTTTGTAAGGAACAAGCAGCATGGAATTTCATTTGGAGAATTTTGACGGCCCGCTGGATCTGTTGCTGCACCTGATTGCAAAAAATAAGGTCAGCATCTATGACATTCCGATCGCGGAGATCCTGGATCAATACATGGAAGTTCTGCATGCAGCTGAAGCGATGGATCTGGATGTAGCGGGGGATTTTGTCGCCATGGCGGCGCAGCTGGTGTACATCAAGTCTAAAATGCTGCTGCCGCGCCATGAAGAGGAAGAAGAAGAGGACCCGCGCACCAGTCTGGTGGAAATGCTGCTGGAATATCAGCGTATCAAGGAAACGGCGTCCTTTTTCCGGGAAAAAGGCGAGTTGGGCCGGGATATTTTTGTCAAACCGCCGGAGCATCTGGGCGATACGCCCAAGGAATACCGTCAGTCAGTCAACGATCTGATCCGGGCAGCCAACAACATGCTGCGCCGGGCGCAGCGGCGCATTCCGCCGCCGGCCAGCGCGTTTTCCGGTATCGTCGGGCGGGAGCCTGTGCCGGTTGAGGGTCGGATCACTTCTATTCTGAAGCGTTTTTTGCATCATGTCCGGCTGCCATTCCGCCGTTTGTTTGACGATGCAAGGAGCCGCTCCGAGATTGTGGCGACCTTTCTGGCGGTGCTGGAGCTGTCCAAAAACCGACGCATCCGACTGGAAGGGGATGGCGAGGATATGGAACTGATGTTGATAGAGGATAAAGGAGAGTAACGTGCGATGACCGAACTGGAGGCGGGGCTGGAGGCCGTGTTGTTTGCCGCGGGCGATGCAGTGCCGGTGGAACGGCTCGTCGCCGCGCTGGAAACCTCGCGCGAAGCGCTGCTGGATGCGGCCGCCGCGCTGGAAAATTTGTATGATTTCGAGAACCGCGGCATTATGCTGCTGCGTCTGGAGGACAAGCTGCAGCTATGCTCGCGTCCGCTTTATGCGGAAGCGGCGCGCCGCGTGACCGAGTCGCGTAAGCCGCCGTCGCTGTCCGCTGCGGCGCTGGAAGTTCTGACCATTGTGGCATATCGTCAGCCGGTCACCCGTGCGTTTATCGACCAGCTGCGCGGCGTGGATTCCGGTGGTACGGTGGCAGGCCTTTTGGAAAAAGGGCTGATCGAAGAGGCGGGCCGTCTGGACGTGCCCGGCCGACCGATGCTGTTCCGCACGACTGAGGCGTTTTTGCGCACCTTTGGTCTGAGCGGTCTGGAGGAGCTGCCCGCGCTTCCCGCACTGGAGGAAAACGAGCAGATGGAGATTGATGTGGATCAGGTGCCCGATCAGCCGCCGGCGAAAATCATCACACTGACACCGCCGCAGCCGTCTGTCGGGGAGGATTCCTTGCCGCTGGACGCACCGCAGGAAACGGAGTGAAGCTCGCATGTCGGTACTACTCGTGATACTGGCGGTACTCGTGGGGCTTGTGCTGTTTGCGCTGCTGCTGATTTTGCTACTGCTGTGTGTGCGAACCGGCATAGACGTGGTCGGTGTCAACGGGGATATCAGCGCCGAGGTGTGCTATGGACCGGTACGCATCCCGGTCTGGCCGCGGCCCCGACGAAAAAAAGAGCAGCCGCCATCTGAGCCGAAGGAGGGCGGGCACAAGCCGCCCAAAAAACAAAAAAAGAAAAAGTACCGCTATTCGTTCAATCGTGACGAACTGGACATCGGGGAACTGGCCGATCTGACGCACCGCCTGCACAGTGAGTTGACCGATGCGGTGCAGGTCAGCCGTTTGCGGGTGCGTGTGGTCATCGGGACGGACGATGCCGCCAAAACCGGCATTTTGCTCGGGCAGTCCGCGGCGATAACTGGCATGATTGTCCCGTTTCTGGAGAATACTTTTTCTATGCGGGATTATCATGTGGATGTGGACGCCGATTTTGAGGCTGACCACACCGAATGGGCGTTTACCGTGTTCTGCTGGCTGCGTCCGCTGCGGGTGCTGTGGTGCCTGCTGCGGCACAGCGGGGAACTGTACCGGATGTATAAACGAATGATAAAGAAAGAAGAGGCGATAACACATGAGTGAGCATCCCATCAGCAATCTGATGACGGAAACCATGGCTAAGATCAAGGAAATGGTGGACGTGAACACGATCATCGGCACGCCGATCACCACGCCGGACGGCACGACCGTTATCCCGGTATCCAAGGTGACCTTTGGCTTTGCCTCCGGTGGCAGCGATTTTGCGCCCAAGCATATGCCGTCGGGCGCGCCGCTGGCCTTTGGCGGCGGCGGCGGCGCGGGCGTGACCGTTTCGCCCGTGTGCTTCCTGATCATCGGACGCGACGGCAGCGCGAACATTCTGGGTGTCAATGCGCAGGCATCCACGACGGTCGACCGTCTGGTGGAAATGATACCGGGGGCGATTAACAAGGTTTCCAGCTTTGTGGAGGGCTATAAAGGAAAAATGCAGCCCGATCAGCAGCCTGCCCCGGAAACCGAAGAATAAGACGGCGTTTCTCCGCAAAACCTACTCACAGATATGCTGAGTAGGTTTTGTCATGCAGGGGAGAGATGCGAACGTGAAGAAAATACTGTGCGGACTGTTATGCTTTGTGCTTTGTCTGCCCGCCGCGGGTGCAATCAGCGCGAAGGCGGCCATCGTAATCGACGCAGACACAGGTGAAGTGCTGCTGGAGCAGAATGCGGATGCACGCCTGCCGATGGCGTCCACGACCAAGATCATGACGGCGCTGGTGACGCTCGGAGAGGGCGACCTTGACCGGGAATATACGGTCCGCAAGGAATATACGCAGGTGGAAGGTTCGTCGATGTACTTGCAGGAGGGCGAAACGCTCACCCTGCGCGATACACTGTATGGCTTGATGCTGGAGTCGGGTAACGATGCGGCGGTGGCCATTGCAGGCGAATGCGGAGGACTGGAAGCCTTTGTGCAAAAAATGAACGACAAGGCGGCAGCCCTCGGATTGACGAATACCCATTTTGACAACCCGAACGGCCTGCCGAGTGAAACACATTACACCACCGCGCACGAACTTGCCGTCATCACGGCCGAGGCGCTGCGCGACCCGGTGTTCCGGCAGATCGTGTCGACTGAGAATTATACGGTGGGACAGCGTACGTTTACCAACCATAATCGACTACTAAGCATGTATGACGGTGCAATCGGCGTCAAAACCGGGTATACCAAGGCGGCGGGACGTTGTCTGGTCTCTGCCGCGGAGAAAAACGGCCGCACGGTGATTGTGGTGACGCTCAACGACCCGGATGACTGGAACGATCATATGGCGCTGCTCGATCAGGGCTTTGCGCAGTATGAAGAGGTGACGCTGCACGAAGCAGGCGAGCAAATCATGCAGCAGCAAGTGTTTGGCGGCAACACGGATACTGTGCCGCTGATCGCGCGCAATACCGTGACCGCAATGCTGCTGCCCGGCGAACAGGAGCGCATCCAGACTGTGCGGTACGGCGATCGGATCTGCTATGCGCCGGTGGTGCAGAGTGCGTTCGCCGGACGGATTGAATACCGGCTGGATGGAATGGTGCTGGCGGATGATGCGCTGGTATACGGCGGGGCGGTACTGCTGCCGCCCGAGGAAAAGAGCTTGACCGAACGGCTCTGGGATCGGTTGTTCGGCGAGGATTGACAGAATAGGACGGAGGACAACAAGTGGAAGAAAGACTGCAAAAGCTGCTCGCGCAGGCGGGCCTATGCTCGCGCCGTGAGGCGGAGCGTTGGATTTTGGAAGGCCGCGTGCTAGTCAACGGCCATGCGGCTTCGCTGGGCGACCGCGCGGATCTGCGGCGCGACAAAATTCAGGTGGATGGCAAGCCGATCGGCATGGCTGAGGAAAAACGCTATCTGATGCTGTATAAACCGCGCGGCTATGTGACGACGTTGAGCGATGAGCGCGGCCGCAAGACCGTGGCCGATCTGGTGCGGGATTGCCGCGCGCGTGTGGTGCCGGTCGGTCGGCTGGATTATAACTCGGAAGGCTTGCTTTTGCTGACCAACGACGGTGAACTGGTGCATGCGTTGACCCATCCGCGGCATGAGGTGGAAAAGCATTATGAGGTGCGTGTGCGCGGGCGGCTGGACAATATCCCGCGCCTGTCCGAGCCAATGACCATCGACGGATATGCAATCCGTCCGGCGGAGGTTGTCATTTTGGAGAGAGACGAGCAGAGTGCCAAGCTGCGCCTGACGATTCATGAGGGCCGCAACCGTCAGATTCGTAAAATGTGTGAGCAATGCGGGCTGGAGGTGCGCCGCCTCAAGCGGGTGGCAGTCGGGGCGCTGCCGCTGGACCCGCATCTGAAATCGGGTGCGTGGCGCGATTTGACCGCGGATGAGCTGGCATACTTGCAGGAAATTGCTGCAAATTTGCAGGGTTGATGCAAAACTTCTTGCATTTTGCAGAACAACCGCTTAAAATAGAAACGGCAAAATGCAGGTTTTGCATGCAAAGGGAGAGAAACCATGAACGACCTGATCAATAAAATCCAGAGCGAGCTGTCCAGCTTTTCCAAGGGGCAAAAGCAGATCGCGCGCTTTATCCTCGAGCATTACGACAAAGCGGCCTTTATGACGGCCAGCCGTCTGGGAACAACCGTTGGCGTAAGCGAATCGACCGTGGTGCGGTTTGCGACCGAACTGGGCTATGACGGCTATCCGCACTTACAGCGCGCCTTGCAGGAGATGATCCGCAACAAGCTGACTTCGGTGCAGCGCATGGAGGTGTCGAGCGACCGCATGGGCGGGCGCGATGTATTGCAGACCGTACTGCACGCGGATATGGATATGATCCGGCAAACGCTGGACGAGATCGACCGCGACGCGTTTCAGGGCGCGGTAGATGCACTGATTGGGGCGAAACGGATTTATCTGCTCGGTGTGCGCTCCTCCAGCGCATTATCGAGCTTTGTCGGATTTTATTTTAACCTTTTGTTTGAAAATGTAACGCTGGTACATACCAATAGCGTCAGTGAGATATTTGAACAGGTGCTGCGCGTCGGGCCGGGTGATGTGGTGCTCGGCGTCAGCTTCCCGCGCTACTCCAAGCGCACGCTCAGCGCCATGCAGTACGCACGGGACCGCGGCGCGCGCGTGATCGCGCTGACCGATTCGCGGCTGTCCCCACTGGCGCGTGTGGCCGACCATCTACTGCTGGCGCGCAGCGATATGGCAAGCTTTGTCGATTCGCTGGTGGCGCCGCTTTCGGTCATCAATGCGCTCATCGTTGCCGTCGGCATGAGCCGACGCGACGAAATCGAGCAGACCTTCAACAAGCTCGAGCGCATCTGGGAGGAATACGACGTATACGAGAAGCCGGAGGACGAGACAAATTGAACATTCTGGTAGTCGGCGGCGGTGCGGCGGGCCTGATGGCAGCGGGCACCGCTGCGGAAAATGGGGCACGCGTGACGCTGTTCGAGATGAACGAAAAGGTCGGCCGCAAGCTGTTCATCACGGGCAAGGGCCGCTGCAATGTGTGCAATAACTGCGATGCACAGACCGTTTTGCAGAACGTGCCGGTCAATCCGCGCTTTTTGTATTCCGCGCTGGATTGCTTTTCGCCCGCGGATGTGATGGCGTTTTTTGAAGCGCATGGTGTGCCGCTTAAAACCGAGCGCGGCAACCGCGTTTTTCCGGTTTCGGACAAGTCTGCGGATATTATTGACGCACTTTTTACCTGGGTCAAACGTTTGGGTGTTACAATCATACAGAAAACAGTAGAGCAATTGGAAATAAGGGATGGTTTTATCGTTGGCGTGCGCGCGCACGGCAAGCTTTATGAGGGGGATCGGGTCATTGTTGCGACTGGCGGAGCCTCTTATCCGCAAACCGGATCGACCGGCGACGGATACCTCTTTGCCAAACAGGTCGGGCACACGGTTGTGCCGCCCAACCCGTCGCTGGTGCCGCTGGTCGAGGCAGGGGATATCTGCCGCGAACTAATGGGACTCAGTCTGCGCAATGTACAGGTGACTGTGTTCGAAAATAACAAAAAGATTTTTTCCGAGTTCGGTGAGATGCTGTTCACGCATTTTGGCCTGTCCGGCCCGCTGATTTTGTCTGCGTCTGCCCATATGCGGCACTTCGGCAGCAAGGAATATCGGGTAGAAATCGACCTCAAGCCCGCGTTAGACGAAAAAACGCTGGACAAGCGGTTACTGAGTGACTTTGATAAGCATAAAAACAGTGATTTTATCAATGCGCTGGGTGATTTGCTGCCGCGTAAGCTGATTCCGGTGGTGGTGCGGCTGTCTGAGATTGATCCGCATGCCAAGGTGAACAGCATCACCAAGGCGCAGCGCGCTTCGCTTCTGCACACGCTCAAGCATTTTTCCGTGGCAGTGTCGGGCAAGCGCCCGATCGCGGAGGCAATCGTGACCACGGGCGGCGTCAACGTGCGCGAGGTCAGTCCTAAGACTATGGAATCGAAAAAATGCGCCGGCCTGTATTTTGCGGGCGAGGTGCTGGATATAGACGCCTATACGGGCGGCTTTAATTTGCAGATCGCGTGGTCGACCGGCCGGTTAGCAGGGCTTTCCGCCGCGCAGAAGGAGGAATAAACATGGGTTATATTTCGGTCGCAATCGACGGCCCGTCAGGCGCGGGAAAGTCGACGGTTGCGCGCGCAGCAGCCGCGAAGCTGGGCTATGTGTATGTGGACACGGGCGCGATGTACCGTGCAATCGGCCTTGCGGTGTGCCGCAAAGGGATTTCCGGAGAAGATACAGCGGGCATTGTTTCGGTTTTACCTGAAATCACGCTGGCGCTCGAGTATCAGGACGGTGCGCAGCATATTCTGCTGTGCGGTGAAGATGTATCGGACGCCATTCGCACGCCTGAGATCGCAAAATATGCCTCTAAGGTATCGGCGGTGCCGGAAGTGCGGCAATTTTTGCTGGATACCCAGCGGAATATGGCTCGAAATGGCAATATCCTGATGGATGGGCGAGACATTGGCACGGTCATCCTGCCGGATGCGCCGGTCAAGATTTTCCTGACGGCTTCGGCAGAGTCGCGCGCACAGCGGCGCTTTCTGGAGCTGCGCGAAAAGGGACAGCAGGTGACGCTGGACGAGGTGCTGCGCGATATTCGGCAGCGCGATCATCTGGATATGACGCGCGCGGTCGCGCCGCTGAGGCAGGCGGAGGATGCCGTGCTGCTGGATACGAGCGATATCACGTTGGAACAGAGCATTGAAGCTGTCCTGCGCATCATTCGGGAGAAAACGGAGGGAGACCGATGAAATTCAAATTCCACCGCTGGTTTCAATGGTTTGCCGTGCCGTTTGTGGCGCTGGGCTTTCATATTTACTTCGGATACAAGGTGATTGGCCGGGAAAACATCCCGGAGGGCGGATGCGTGGTCTGCCCCAACCATGTGCAGCTATCCGATCCGCCGTTTGCGGCGGTCGCGCTGGGCCATCAAACGCCGCTGCGCTTGATGGCAAAGAAAGAATTGTTTGAGGGCAATAAGCTGTTTGCGTGGGTGATTGCGGCGCTGGGCGCGTTCCCGATCGACCGTGCGGGTGCGGATATCACCGCGATCAAGACTGCGCTTGGCGCAGTGCGAGAGGGACGCAAGCTGATTATCTTCCCGCAGGGCACGCGCGGCGCAAGCGAGGGCGAAACCAAAAAAGGTGCGGCGATGCTCGCGGTCAAGACCCGTGCGCCGATCCTGCCGATGTACATCACGGAAAACAAGGGTTTTCGCTGCAAGGCAACCGTTGTCATCGGTGAGCCGTTTCGTCCGGATGCAAACGAAAAGGATTATGGCGTGATCGCGGATGATATTTTGCACCGCATTTACGCATTGAAGGAAAAAGTATGAGTGTTACAGTTGCAAAAACCGCAGGCTTCTGCTTCGGTGTGCGCCGTGCGGTCGATCTGGCTGAGCAGCAGGCGGGGAAAAACGGTGTGATTTACGCTTACGGCGAAATCATTCACAATATGCATGAGATTCGACGGCTGGAGGAGCGCGGCGTGCGCACCGCCCATACGCTGGAAGAGATCCCGGATGGGGCGAAGGTGCTCATCCGTGCCCATGGTGTGCCGCGCACGGTTTATGATACTCTTGCGGCGAAAAACTGCGAGGTTTTTGATGCGACCTGCCCGTTTGTCCAGAAAATCCACCGCATTGCTGACCGGGAAAGCCGGGATGGCCGCCTGATCGTCATTCTGGGCAGCGCGGGTCATCCTGAGGTTGTGGGTATCCAAGGCTGGTGCGGCGAGTCGGTCGTGCTGGAGGGCGAAGAGCAAGTGCGGGCGTTCACCGAGCGATCGGAGATGGTTGACAGGCCGCTTGCTGTGGTCGCTCAAACCACTGTCAATCGGGCAATTTGGAATATTTCCGTCGGTCTGATAAAAAAAAGGTGTACAAACCTCAAAATTTTTGATACAATATGTAAAGCGACGGATGAGCGTCAGTCGGAGGCTCGTCTGCTTGCCGGTGCGTCGGATCAAATGATTGTGATCGGCGACAAGAAAAGTTCCAACACAAAACGGCTGTATGAAATCAGCCGGTCGCTGTGCAAAAATGTGCTTTATATCGAGGACGCCGCGGAGCTTACGACGCAGGAGCTCTGCCGGGATGGGCGCGTCGGGATCACAGCAGGGGCATCGACACCGGCATGGATAATTAAGGAGGTCAGTAACATGATGAGCGAAGAAACGAAAATCGAAAATGGCGAGGACTTTGCCGCAATGCTCGAAGAGTCCTTCAAGACTTTAAATACAGGAGAGAAAGTCACCGGTACCGTTGTCGCAGTGTCCACGACCGACGTACAGGTCGACCTTGGCGTGAAGCACACTGCGTATATTCCGGTAAGCGAGCTGTCGGATGATCCGAACTACGACGTAGCTGCCAACATCCATCCGGGCGATGAGATCGAGGCGGTTGTTGTCCGTGTCAATGACGGCGAGGGTACGGTTACCCTGTCCAAGAAGCGCGTTGACCAGCTCAAGGGCTGGGAGACCATCGAGAAGGCGCATGAGGAGCATGCGGTTGTTGAAGGCACCATCGTGGAAGAGAACCGCGGCGGCGTTGTTGCAACTGCATTTGGCGTGCGCGTATTCATCCCGGCTAGCCAGACCGGCGTGCCGAAGGATCAGCCGATGAGCCAGCTGGTTAAGACCAAGCAGTCCTTCTATATCACCGAGATCAACCGTCAGCGCAAGCGCGTGGTTGGCTCCATCCGCCAGATCCAGCAGGAGGCTCGCAAGGCTGCTGCTGAGCAGATCTGGAGCACCATCGAAGTTGGCAACGAGTACGAGGGCACGGTAAAGAGCCTGACCTCTTACGGCGCGTTTGTTGACATCGGCGGTGTGGACGGTATGGTTCACATTTCCGAGCTGTCCTGGGGCCGCATCAAGCACCCGTCCGAGGTTGTCAATGTTGGCGATAAGGTCAAGGTGTTTGTCATCGGTCTGGACAAGGAAAACAAGAAGATCTCCCTCGGCTACAAGCGCGAGGAGGACAATCCGTGGAACGTATTCAAGTCCAAGTACGGCGTGGGCGACGTAGCGGAGGTCAAGATCCTCAAGTTCATGCCCTTCGGCGCATTTGCTGAGATCGTTCCTGGCGTGGACGGCCTGATCCATATTTCCCAGATTGCGGATCACCGCATCGCGAAGCCCGAGGATGTCCTCGAGGTTGGCCAGCAGGTCGAGGCCAAGATCATCGACATCAACGATGAGAAGAAGAAGGTTTCCCTGTCTATCCGTGCGCTGCTCGTTGCGGACGACGAGTACGACGAGGAGTAATTCCGAAGCTGCAAAGAAGCACCCCGAACGGGTGCTTCTTTTTTGCATTTGCGGCGCGTATACTGTCCCCGGAGGGGGCGGAAGTTATGCGGCGGCGCAGATATCGCGGAAAGAGAAAGGGTATATGGCTGTTTGCGCTGCTGGTAGTGCTTGCGGCCACCGGCATCCTTGTGACCATGCGGATGCGGCAGATTTTCATGGAATACGCCACCAACGTTTGTGAGGATAGCGCGATTCAGGAAATCAACAACCTGATGCAGGAGGAGGTCTTTTCCGACCCGGAGACTTATGAAAATATGGTGATTCTGGAGCGGGACAGCGAAAACCACGTTACGGCGCTGCGCACGGATGTCATTGCCATCGGACGGATCAAGGCGCAGCTGGTCAACGGGCTGTTTGAACGGCTGAGCGATTTGGAGCAGACCACAGTCGAGGTGCCGCTCGGCACGGTATTTGCCCCGAACTATTTTACCGGCATGGGGCCGTCGGTGGATATTGGCATGGCGGGTCTGACTCAGATGGAGGCCGAGTTTGTCAGCGCTTTTTCCGCGGCGGGCATTAACCAGACGCGGCATAACATCATCATCGAAATCCATGCGGGCTTTCGCATTTTGACGCCGTTGGGTGGTGAGGACCGCGAGATCGTCACCAGTTATCCGGTGACCGACACGGTGATTGTTGGCACGGTGCCCGAACGGTATACCTATATTGACGATCTGGGCTCCGGTCTGCTCGGTGAGATCAGCGATTATGATAATTCGTCGGAAAACGGAAAATAATACTTCCGAATGGGTCGAAAATTTGGTATACTATATTCTGTATTGGAATGTGAAGGGGTGCTTGCATGGATGCCCTCGGGCAGATCACCGCATTGCGTGAAAAGCTGCGGTATCATAACGAAAAATATTATAACGAAGATGCACCGGAAATTTCGGATTACGAATATGATATGATGCAGCGTGAGCTGCGTGCTTTGGAGGCCGCGCATCCAGAATTCGCGGATGCGGACTCTCCGACGCAGCGCGTCGGCGGTACGGCGTCCGGCCGGTTTGCTAAGGTCACGCATGCCTATCCACTCGAGAGCTTACAGGATGTTTTTTCCTTTGACGAGCTTTCCGAGTTTTATGGCCGTGTGGAAGGCGCGGTCGGGCAGGCGGAATATGTGGTCGAGTATAAGATCGACGGACTTTCGGTTGCGCTGGAATACGTCAACGGCGAATTCGTGCGCGGTGCGACGCGCGGCGACGGGCAGGTTGGCGAGGATGTGACCGCCAACCTCAAAACAATCAAGGATATTCCGCAAAAGCTGGAAAACGCGCCGCCGCATTTGATCGTGCGCGGCGAAGTGTATATGAAAAAATCGGTGTTCGACGCGCTCAATGCCGAATTGGAACTGCACGAAAAGCCGCTGCTCGCCAATCCGCGCAACGCGGCGGCAGGCTCGTTGCGGCAGAAGGACAGCAAGATCACCAAGCAGCGCAAGCTGTCCATTTTCTGCTTCAATATCCAGAATGCGGACGAGCTGCCGCTGGACAGCCACACGGCTTCGCTCGACCTGCTGAAATCACTCGGCTTTCCGGTCAGTCCGCGTTATCCGGTTTATACCGATCCGGCGGACGTGCAGCGCGAAATCGAGAATATGGGTGAGACGCGCGGCGAACTGGATTTTGATATCGACGGTGCAGTTATCAAGGTCAACTCGTTTGCACAGCGGCAGGCACTCGGCTCGACGGCCAAGTTCCCGCGCTGGGCGGCGGCATATAAGTACCCGCCCGAGGTCAAGCAGACGCTTTTGAAGGATATCATCATTTCGGTCGGGCGAACGGGCGTTTTAACGCCCAATGCCGTGCTTGAGCCGGTGCGGCTCGCGGGTACGACCGTGTCGCGCGCGACGCTGCACAACCGCGACTTTCTCCGTCAGTTGGATGTGCGGGTGGGGGACACGGTTTCGGTGCGCAAGGCGGGCGAGATCATCCCGGAGATCATCGGGGTGGCGCTGGACAAGCGCCCTGCGGACGCACAGCCCTATGAAATGCCAAAGTTTTGTCCGGTGTGCGGCGCGCCGGTTTACGACGATGAGGAAGAAGCTGCCATCCGCTGCACGGGTGCGGCGTGTCCCGCGCAGCTGCTGCGCAATCTGATGCACTTTGCCTCGCGCGACGCAATGGACATTGACGGCTGCGGCGAAGGCAATCTGCAAAAGCTGATTGACGCGGGGCTGGTGAAATCCGCTGCCGATTTATACAATCTGACAGTGGAACAGCTGCTGCCGCTCGGCAAAAAGGTGGACACCTGGGCGAACAATTTGCTGCGCGGCATCGAGGCGAGCAAAACGCGCGACCTGTCGCGGCTGCTGTTTGCGTTCGGTATTCGGCACGTTGGCCAGAAGGCAGGCAAGATATTGTCGAACCATTTTGGCAGTTTGGATGCGTTGCTCGCGGCGTCGGTTGAGGAAATGACCGAAATTCGCGATATCGGCCAGACGACTGCGGAAAGTATCGCGGCGTGGCGCGAACTCGACCAGTCGAAAGAACTCATTGAAAAGCTGCGCGCGGCGGGCGTCAACTTCATCGGAGAAAAGACGGCCAAGAGCGATCTGCTTGCCGGCAAGACGATCGTTGCCACCGGCAGCCTGACGCTTTATACCCGCAAAGAGATCAACGACCTCATTGAGTCGCTCGGCGGCAAGGCAGCTGGGTCTGTTTCCAAGAGAACAAGCTATGTGGTGGCCGGAGAAAACGCGGGCAGTAAGCTGCAAAAGGCAGCGGAGCTTGGTATCCCGGTCTTAACAGAGGAAGAATTCAAAAATATGATACAGCAGGAGGAACTTTGACATGGCAATTTCCAGAAAAGAAATTGAGCACATCGCATCCCTTGCGCGTCTGGACTCGACGGGCGGTATTTTCGACCGTCTCGCGGACGACATGCAGGGCATCGTCGGCATGGTGGACAAGCTGGCGGAGCTGGACCTTGGCGACATCACGGATGTCATCAACACCGAGCGCAAGAATGCGTTCCATGAGGACGTGGTCGTGCAGGAATACACGCCCGATCAGCTCATCGAGCCGAACGCGCCGGACTTTCAGGCGGGCGGCGTAGCCGTGCCGCGCGTGGTAGAATAAGGGGGACGGAAAACAATGGCACTTTATGAGAAAACAGCGGCCGAGCTTTCCAAAATGCTCGCCGATAAGGAAATTTCCGCGGTAGAGCTTGCGCAGGATGTTTTCGCCCGCACGAAAGCGGTCGAGGACAAAGTGCAGGGCTATGTGACGGTCGCGGAGGAGTCCGCGCTCGCGCAGGCGGCTGAAGTGGACAAGAAGCGCGCCGCGGGCGAAGAACTGTCCGCGCTGGCGGGCATCCCGGTTGCCGTCAAGGACAACATCTGCACCAAGGGTACGCTGACCACCTGTGCATCCAAGATGCTGTATAACTTCAAGCCGCCGTACAATGCGACGGTGGTCGAGAAGCTTGCCGCAAACGATGTGGTTATGACCGGCAAGGCCAACATGGACGAATTTGCAATGGGTTCGTCCTGCGAAAACTCGGCGGCGCACCCGACCCATAACCCGCACGGCTTGAACCGTGTACCGGGCGGCTCGTCCGGCGGTTCGGCAGCGGTCGTTGCGGCGGGCGAGGTTCCGCTGTCGCTCGGCTCGGATACCGGCGGTTCGATCCGTCAGCCGGCATCCTTCTGCGGTGTGGTCGGCCTCAAGCCGACCTATGGCGCAGTATCCCGTTATGGCCTCATTGCATTTGCATCCTCGCTCGACCAGATCGGCCCGTTCGGCCGCTCGGTGGAGGACGTAGCGATGCTGCTCGACGCGATCACCGGTCACGATCCCATGCACGACTCTACCTCGGTCAAGACCCCGTTTGAAGGCTCGATCCGTGCAAACCTCAATGCCGATATCAAGGGCATGAAGATCGGTCTGCCCAAGGAATATTTCGGCGCGGGCATTTCGGACGCGGTGCGCGAGAGCGTGCTTGCCGCTGCCGAAACCTACAAGAACCTCGGCGCAGAGGTGTTTGAGATTTCGCTGCCGCTGGTCGAATACGCGCTGCCGGTGTACTACATCCTGTCGTCTGCTGAGGCGTCCTCCAATCTGGCACGCTTTGACGGCGTGAAGTACGGTTACCGCACCCCGAACGCGGGCGATGATCTGATTGCGCTCTACACCAAGAGCCGCTCGGAGGGCTTCGGCGCGGAGGTACAGCGCCGCATCATGCTGGGCACCTATGTGCTGTCTTCCGGCTACTATGACGCATATTACAAGAAGGCGCGCGCGGCGCAGCGCAAGATTCGCGAGGAGTTTGCAAACGCTTTTGAGAAGTGCGACGTTATTCTGACGCCGGTTGCGCCCACCACGGCTTATGAAATGGGCTCCAAGACCACCAATCCGCTGGAGATGTATGCGGGCGATATCTGCACGGTGTCGGTCAACATCGCTGGCCTGCCGGGTCTGGTGCAGCCTTGCGGCTTTGACGCGGACAAGATGCCGATCGGCATGCAGCTCATCGGGCCGCGCTTTGGTGAGCAGAAGCTGCTGGACGCTGGCCTAGCATTTGAGCAGGCATCCGGCCTCAAGAACATCATCGCGGCACTGTAAGGGAGGAAACGACAAATGAAATATCAAGCTGTCATCGGCCTTGAGGTGCATGCGGAGCTGTCCACCAAGAGCAAGATCTACTGCTCGTGCTCGACTTCGTTCGGCGCACCGATCAATACACACACCTGCCCGGTCTGCACCGGTATGCCGGGCGCGCTGCCTGTGCTCAACAAGCAGGTGGTACACTATGCGGCCAAGATGGGCAAGGCAACCGGCTGCACGGTCAACCAGCTCTGCAAGGCCGACCGTAAGAACTATTTTTATCCCGACCTGCCCAAGGCATACCAGATTTCGCAGTTCGATGTGCCGATCTGCGAAAACGGCGAGGTGTTCTTCTACGTTGACGGCGAGAAGAAGTCCTGCCGTCTCGAGCGCATCCACTTCGAGGAGGACGCGGGCAAGCTGCTGCACGACGAGATCGACGGCACGGTTGTCGACTTCAACCGCTGTGGTGTGCCGCTGATCGAGATGGTCACCAAGCCCGACCTGCATTCCTCGGCGGAAGCCAAGGAATTCCTCGAGATGATCAAAACCACGCTGTCCTACCTCGACATCTGCGACTGCAAGATGGAGGAAGGCTCTATTCGCTGCGATGTGAACGTCTCCATCCGTCCGGAAGGCTCGGAGGAGTTGGGCACGCGCGTGGAGATGAAGAACATCAACACGTTCTCGGGCGCGGTACGCGCGATCGACTATGAGATCGCACGCCAGATCGAGGTCGTTGAGAATGGCGGCGAGATTCAGCAGGAGACCCGCCGTTGGGATGATGTGAAGCTGAAGAATACGGTCATGCGCACCAAGGAGGACGCACAGGACTACCGTTATTTCCCCGATCCGGACCTGATCGCGGTCGAGATTTCGGACGAGTGGATGCAGCAGATCGAAAGCGAGATTCCCGAGCTGCCGATCTCGCGCTATGAGCGCTATCTGAACGAGTACGGCATGACGGCAATGGAAGCGCGCCTGATTTCGGATAGCTTTGCGAAGGCGGAACTGCTCGACGCGGCGGCAAAGCAGGTCAAGCCCAAGGCGGCGGCAAACTGGATTCTGTCCGATATCTCCAAGTACCTCAACGACAAGGGCGTGGAGCTGCCGGACACTAAGCTGACCGCGGACAAGCTGGTTGATCTGGTCAAACTGATCGAAGCGGGCACGATCTCGGGTGCGGCAGGCAAGAAGGTTCTGCCGAGCATGTTCGAGACCGACGAAACGGTTGAAGCGATCGTGGAGCGCATGGGCCTCAAGCAGGTGTCTGATGAGGGCGCAATCCTCGCCATCGTGCAGGATGTGATCGCGAAGAACGAAAAGGCAGTTGCGGACTTCAAGGCAGGCAAGAATGTCACCGGTTTCCTCGTAGGTCAGTGCATGAAGGCCTCCAAGGGTCAGGGCAACCCGCAGATCATCAATAAGCTGATCGCGCAGGAGCTGGCTAAGCTGTAAGCGGTTTTCGATTGGGTCACGTGACAAGCGGAGGTGCTTGCTGTGAAAAAATTAGGTTGGATAGGGATTGTTCTCGTTTTCGTTCTTTCATTGGCTGCCTGCGGTTCACAAGAGCCACAGGAAATGGTTTCGGAAGCACTTGGGGTGGATGCTTCTACCGGCAGCACAATGTTCAGTATGGATACGCATAGCGGCAACGGCGACGGTACTTCCTGCGTTGTGCTGCATTTTGACGGTAACGAGATGATAAAACAAATCAAAGCGGATGCCAATTGGCAGCCGTTTCCGTTGGATGAAACCGTAAAAACGCTGGTATATGGGGTATCGGACGAAACCGGTAGTATCGGCCCGTTTTTGACGGATGAGGATGGCGAAACGCTGGTGCCTGAGATCGAGAATGGATATTATCGTTTGATTGACCGGCATACAGAGCAGGATACGGCAACCGGTGCAGATATTTTGAACAGGGGCTCTTTCAATTTTACTGTGGGGCTTTATGATACTGACACCAATACGCTGTATTGCTGCGAACTGGACACCTGATAGGGAACATAGAAAAAGGATGCTGCATTTGCAGCATCTTTTTTTGTGTGTCTTATTCAAAATAGAACAACTCTTCAAATTTTTTATCCAGTGCAATACACAGGACGAGCGCAAGCTTTGCGGTCGGGTTGAACTGACCGGTTTCAATGGAACTGATCGTGTTGCGTGACACGCCGACCAGCTCTGCCAGCTGCGCTTGCGATAGATTTTTTTCACTGCGCGCTTCTTTCAGTCGGTTGTGCAGAATCAGTTTGTTGTCCATCACTCATCCCACCACGCGCATTACATAGGTGATGAGGTTAGCAATGGCAAGAAAACCGCCTGCAATGGTAGTCACTAGAAGAGATTTTTCTTTGCTGAACCGATAGCGGGGATAGGCTTCGGCCGCAACATATGTCCAAAAGACTGCGGCCAGCGCATCGTTTGACCGATTGGTACACATGTTGAAAATGAAGAGAAAAATCAGAACGATGATGAATGCGATAATGCCGATTTGTCTGCCCTGATCTTCTGCATTCTTTTTGCCTTCATCCGTGTTCTCACTTCGGCTTTTCGCCAGAATTTCTTCTTTGTTCATAAAGCACCTCTTTGTCTCTATCTACCGTTGCGCCAAGTGTTCTTGGCGTATTCAGTATAACATGACAAGTGAACTTGTCAAGAAGGGTTGCAAAGTTTTCTTGACAAAATGTGTGGTAGAACAAAAGTGGACACAAAATCTGCTCATCACGACGGGTGGTGTATTGTTTCCGGAAGCGGAAACGGGTATAATAGAATCTACGGGCGAGTAACTGCTCGTTTCCAAATCAAAAAAGGAGGAATGTTCCTTGCAGATAGAGAAAACCCTGCATACGCTGTGCGCGCTGCCAGCGGTGAGCGGGTTTGAAGAACAGGCAGCGCAGGCGGTTGCCTCGCTGCTGCGGCCGCTGTGCGATACCGTTGAGGTTGACCACAACGGCAACGTGCTGGGCTACAAGAGCTGCGGTCGTAAGCACGCCAAAACCGTGCTGCTGGACGCGCACCTTGACCAGATCGGCTTTGTCGTTACTGAGGTGCTGGACGGTGGCTTTTTGCGCTTTGCGCCGGTCGGCGGCGTTGACCCGCGTATGTTGCTCGCCACCGAAGTAACCATTCTGGCGGACGAGCCGCTGTACGGTGTGGTCAGCTGTATGCCGCCGCATTTGCTCAAAGCAGGCGAGCAGGATAAGGCTGTGCCGGTCGACCAAATGCTGATCGACACCGGTTTGGAAAACGCAAAGGAAAAAGTTCGTATCGGTACGCCGATCGTGTTTGCGCAGCAGCCGGTGAAGCTGCTGGGCGGGCAGATTTGCAGCAAATGTCTGGATGATCGCGCAGGCGTGGCCGCGATTCTGCTTGCGTTGGAAAAAATGAAAAAGCATAAAAAACGCCGCTGCAATATCGCGGTGCTTATCAGTGCGCAGGAAGAGGTCACCGGTCTCGGCGCACAGACCGGCGCGTTTGCGGTGCAGCCGGAATATGCGATTGCGGTGGATGTGACACACGGTAAAACACCGGACGGCCCGTCAGACGGCGTGTTCGAGCTGGGCAGCGGTCCGGCTATCGGCGTAGGGCCGAACCTGCATCGTGGACTGACCAAACGGCTCATCAAAACCGCGAAAGCAAATGATATCGACTATTCACTTGAGGTGATGGAGGGCAACACAGGCACAAATGCGTGGACGATGCAGATTGTCACACACGGCATTGCGACCGCGCTTCTGTCCATCCCGGAGAAATATATGCACACACCGGTCGAGGTAGTCAAAACGTCCGATGTGGAGGACGTGGCGGAGCTGATCTATCGCTTCCTGTGCGACTTTGACGGGGAGGTGGAAGCATGACCGAACTGCTGAAAACGATGTGCGCGCTGCCCGGGCCGTCGGGCTGTGAGGATGCGGTGCGTGAGTTTGTGCTCAAAAAGGTAAAGCCTTTTGCCGATGAAATCCGAATGGACGCCATCGGCAATGTGATGGTGTTCCGAAAAGGGTGTAAAACGCTCGAGCGCCCGGTTGTCGTGTGTGCGCATATGGACGAGGTTGGCGTGATTGTCAAAAAGATTACTGAGGATGGCATGCTCAAATTCGGTTTTGTCGGCGGGGTTGATCCGCGCGTCGTGATTGGCAAGGGCGTGCGCTTTGGCGAGACGTGCGGCGTCATTGGTATCAAGGCAGTGCATCTGACGACCGCAGCCGAGCGGCGCACCATGCCCAAAACCAAGGATTTGTATATTGACATCGGCGCGACCAGCCGCGCGGCAGCGGAAGCCAAGGTGTCGCTGGGCGACTATGGTGTGTTTGATTCGGATGCCGTATTGTTTGGCGATGGTCTCATCAAAGCCAAAGCGATCGACGACCGCATTGGCTGCGCAGCGCTGCTGACGCTGCTGGAAGAGCAGCCGCCGGTCGATACTTGGTTCTGCTTCACCGTACAGGAGGAAGTGGGACTGCGCGGCGCGGCCAGCATGGCGTATGCGCTTGATCCGGGCTTTGCGTTGGTCATTGAGGGTACGACCGCAGCCGATCTGGCTGAGGTGAAGGATGGCAAGGCAGTTTGCCGCGTGCGC
>NZ_CAWVCU010000035.1:0-12715 GCF_963927765.1 uncultured Agathobaculum sp.
CATTGTCCGCATAAACAAATCTTTTCATCTTATATCAAGCCTTTCTCTCCAAAAAGGGGATACACAAATCACGGATACACCACTAAAACGATAGGTTCTCCGGGTACTACTAATATACACCTGAAACGCGCATTTTAGCAAGCGAAAAACTGACGAAACGCGCGCACGGAATCTTGTCATTTTGCATCATTTTGTGCATTTTGCGTAGTTTTAACCACGATGCCGCGTATCAATTCGCTTTTTCAGGCGCTGCAACACAGCGTCATACCGTTCTGACCGTGCCGTTGGGTTGCCCCGCAGCATGCTCTTGCGGATGCGGCCGAGGTTTGCCGCCTGCTCATCAAAGCGGTTTTGCAGCTCATCCAGTCGCGCCAAAATCTGCTCTTTCGCGTCAGTAAGCTGCTCGCGCGCATCGCCCATGCGTTCGGAGAACTGCTCGCGGGCGTCGTCCATCTTCTCCGACCATTCGCCGCGCGCCTCGTCCACACGGTAGGATAGATTTGTTAACTTGACCAACGCAGTCTCGGAAAGCTGCTGCCGCAGTTCCGCGCCCTGCTCGCGCAGCTTGTCCAGCTCTTCGAGCATCCGGGCCAAATCGAGCGCCGTGCGCACGGATACCGCAACGTCGCTGACAAACATCGCCGACAGCACAATATCCACCACGATCAGCACCCCGAACGGCAGCACCACCACAATGGTCTCCACCGGCGGGTGGATCACTCGCGCGAGGATCAATCCCAGAAATCCCCAGCACAACGAGGATTGCAGGCAGATGCGCCCCTGAAACTGAAACCGGTGGGTGGAGTAATCCCAGTATTTCACCTTAAATAATTTTTCCATTATCACGCCGACGACATATTCAAACGCCGTCGCCGCAAACATACTCGCAAAAAACAGTTCGATCGGCCGATTGTATAACGGCAGTGAAACATGCAGCAGAATGGTCGCCCCGAAGCCATAGATCGGCAGCATCGGTCCGCGCAGAAAACCGCGGTTGACAAACCGCCGTTGCTGCAAGGATACGACGGTGGATTCAAAACACCAACCCAGAAAGCAGTACAGATAAAAAATCAGCAGCCATTGGGGGGCGGAATAGTCATAAAGCAAAGGGTCAGTCCCTCTTTCCAAATAATGCAAAATCTTCCTTGATACCTGTTTTATTATTCTATCTAATTTTTTGACTTTTAGCAAGGGTACAGGTATAATAGAGTTAACTCACTCCAAAACGAAGGGCAGGATGTCGCCGCTATGCTGAATTTCACCATCCATACAACAACCGAGATCGTCTTTGGCCGTGGTATCGAAGAGCAGATCGGCCCGAAACTGAAGGAAATCGGCGCGCACCGCGTGCTGGTGCATTTCGGCGGGTCGAGCGCGCGCTCATCCGGCCTGCTGGACCGCGTGGAGAAAAGCTTGTTTGAAGCCGGATTGTCGTTTATTGAATTCGGCGGCGTCGAGCCAAACCCCAAGGTGTCCATGGTGCGTAAGGGCATTACGCTGTGCCAGCGCGAGGGGATCGACTTCATTCTCGCCGTTGGCGGCGGCTCGGTCATCGACTCAGCCAAGGGCATTGGTATGGGCGTTGCCACGGGGCGCGACCCGTGGGAATTCGCCTCGACCGGCACCGCACCGGATAAGACCCTGCCCATCGCCACGGTACTGACGCTGGCTGCCTCCGGCTCGGAAAGCAGCAACTCCTGCGTGCTGACCAACGAGGAAACCAAGGAGAAGCGCGGCATCACCAGCCAGACCAACCGCCCGCGCATCAGCTTCCTCAATCCGGAAAACACATTTTCTGTCTCCAAATTCCAGACCGGCTGCGGCATCGTGGATATCATGATGCACACGCTGGAGCGCTACCTCACCCCCGCGGGCGGTGAAAGCGACATCACCGACCGCATCGCCGAGGGCTTGCTGATCGCCACACGGGATGCTGGCCGCCGTGCCATTTCCGAGCCGAATGATTATGAGGCGCGCGCTACGCTCATGTGGGCGGGCAGCGTTTCACATAATGATTACACCGGCTGCGGACGCGGCCGTCTGTTCCCGGTGCACAAGCTTGAGCATGAGCTGAGCGCCTTCCGCGACGAGATCGCGCATGGCGCGGGACTGTCCGTGCTGTTCCCGGCGTGGGCGATGTACGAAATGAAAAACGACATTCCGCGTTTTGCCCAGCTGGCAAACCGCGTATTCGGCGTCGAGATGGACTTCGCCTGCCCCGAGCGCACCGCGCGCGAGGGTATTCTGACCATGAAGCGCTTTTTCGAAGAGATCGGCATGCCGGTGCACCTGTCGCAGCTCGGCATCAAGCCCGCGGACTATGAAACGCTCGCGGAGAACACGATGCGCACAGTAAAAGGCCCGGTCAAGAGCTATACGCCGCTCGACAAGGACGCCATCCTTGCCATTTACCGCTTGGCCGAATAATCCCCCCTGCCGCCTGCGGCGGATGCTTTCCTCCGTCCGCCGCAGACCGGCCAAGCGATTTTACGAAATTTTCCGTTTTTTCTTTGAATTTTCTCTTGACAACTTTTCGCTTTACGCGCTATAATGTTTAGGCTAACTGCGATACAAACTTGCAGTTTTCATACCAGCTTTTTTCACATTCCTCAATAGCTCAGTTGGTAGAGCATGCGGCTGTTAACCGCAGGGTCGTTGGTTCGAGTCCAACTTGAGGAGCCATACAGGGGTATAGCTCAGCTGGTAGAGCATCGGTCTCCAAAACCGAGTGCCGTGGGTTCGATCCCTACTGCCCCTGCCACTTTGCTGCTGTAGCTCAGTAGGTAGAGTGCATCCTTGGTAAGGATGAGGTCACCGGTTCAAATCCGGTCAGCAGCTCCAAAAAAACGAACCGTTTCAAACGGTTCGTTTTTTTATGTATTGGAAAATCCCCCGCAAAGGAGCGTGCCCGCGTTGAAAATCCGAAACTCTCTGATCCTTCTGCTTACCGCCACCATCTGGGGTGTGGCGTTCGTGGCGCAGACCGTCGGCATGGACTATATCGGCCCGTTCACCTTCCTGTTCGCGCGCAGCGTGATCGGCGGCATCGTGCTGCTGCCCGTAGTGGCAGTGCTGCACAAAAACGGCCCAAGCCATGCACACGAAACCGCGGAGGAAAAGCGGCGCGCACGCAAAACCTTATGCATTGGCGGCGTCTGCTGCGGTGCGGTCATGTGTTTTGCGAGTATTTTGCAGCAGATCGGCCTGCTGTATACCACCGTCGGCAAATCCGGTTTTCTGACCGCCTGCTATATCCTGATCGTGCCGTTGCTTGGCCTGCTGCTCGGTCGGAAATGCGGCAAGCTTGTGTGGTGCGGCGTGGCGCTGGCCATTGTCGGCCTGTACTTCCTATGCCTGACCGATGGGCTGAGCATCAACTTCGGCGATTTACTTACCCTGCTCTGTGCGATCCTATTCTCGGTGCATATTCTGGTGATCGACCATTTTTCCCCTTTGACCGACAGCGTCAAAATGTCCTGCATCCAGTTTTTTGTCTGCGCCGCGATCGCGGGCGTAGGCATGCTGATTTTTGAAGACCCCAGTCTGAGCGCACTGCTGGCTGCATGGAAGCCGGTGCTGTACGCGGGCGCACTTTCCTCCGGCGCAGCCTATACGCTGCAAATCATCGGCCAAAAGGGCATGAACCCGACCGTTGCATCGCTCATTATGAGTCTGGAGTCGGTGATTTCCGCGCTTGCCGGCTGGGTCATCCTGCGCCAAACACTGTCCGGTCGGGAACTGCTGGGCTGTGTGCTGGTGTTTGCCGCGATCATTCTGGCACAGCTGCCGGATAAAACCAATCAAAAAGCCGTCAATTGACGGCTTTTTCTTTTGTGCATCTTTTTTCGTATGCCATATTGACAAACCGCCTGCCATGTCATAATATGAATACATGAACATATGAGCAATTATTCATATATAAATCAGGAGGCGTTCCTATGGCATTCGACGAATCCTGCGCATCGGCATCCACCCCCGAAAGCGCTTCTTATCCCCACACGCATGCAGATAAGGACACAAATCGCGCAGAGCATCTCCACTCTTCATCTTGTAGCTGCGACCACGAGCACCATCATCACCACGACGAAGCTTGCGACTGTGGCCACGAGCACCATCATCACCACAACGAGGCTTGCGACTGCGGCCACGAGCACCATCATCACCACGACGAGGCTTGCGACTGCGGCCACGAGCACCACCACCACGAAGAGCATCATCCCGCAGCGCATCGCTCCCACAAACACGGTAAGCAGCGTGTTTACACACTGCAAAACCTCGGCTGTGCACACTGTGCAGCAGAAATGCAGTACCAAATCAGCCGCCTGGACGGCGTACATGACTGCACACTGGTATTTGAGACCCGTCAGCTGCGCGTGACCGGTGATGATCCGGACGCACTGCTGCCCCGCATCCGCGAAATCTGCACCTCGATCGAAAGCGCAACCAAGGTCATGGCACCCGAAGAGGACGAGGAGGAAAACGGCGGTCACACATTGGCCGAACTGCTCATCGGCGCGGGACTGTTCCTGCTTGGTGAGCTGGTGCTGTCCGGCGTGCCGCAAGTGGTCGCCATGCTTGCGGCGTACTTCCTGCTCGGCTGGCGCGTCCTGCTGACTGCTGTGCGCAACATCGGCAAGGGCCGCGTATTTGACGAAAACTTCCTCATGGCGCTGGCAACCATCGGCGCATGGGCGATCGGCGCGTCCGATGAGGCGGTCGGCGTAATGCTGTTCTACCGCATTGGCGAATATTTTGAGGACCGCGCGGTCGAACGTTCGCGCCGCCAGATTATGCAGGCGGTCGACCTCCGACCGGAAACGGTCAACCGTGTCCTGCCCGACGGCAGTACGCAGATCGTCCCCGCTGCCGATGCGCAAGTCGATGACATCGTACTCGTCCGTCCGGGCGACCGTGTCCCGCTTGACGGCGTGGTGGTCGAGGGCGTCAGCCGTCTGGACACTGCCGCCATCACCGGCGAACCGGTGCCGGTGCGTGTCGCACCCGGCGACCGCGCGCTCTCCGGCTGCGTCAACACGGACGGCGTGCTCAAGCTGCGCGTTACCCATGTTCTAGCCGAAAGCATGGTGCAGCGCATTCTGGACAGTGTGGAGAATGCTGCCGCGCGCAAGCCAAAAATCGACCGTTTCATCACGCGTTTTTCGCGTGTTTATACGCCCGCTGTTGTCGGTATTGCGGTACTGACCGCCCTTGTCCCCGGCATCATCACCGGCAAC
Source organism: uncultured Agathobaculum sp. (assembly GCF_963927765.1). NCBI lineage: Bacteria > Bacillati > Bacillota > Clostridia > Eubacteriales > Butyricicoccaceae > Agathobaculum > uncultured Agathobaculum sp. The sequence goes on from NZ_CAWVCU010000035.1 coordinate 5,235, forward strand.
TGGGGACACTGGGTATATACCGCACTGACCTTCCTTGTCATTTCCTGTCCGTGCGCCCTTGTGCTGAGCGTGCCGCTGACCTACTTTGCCGGTATCGGCGCAGGCTCCAAGCGCGGCATCCTGTTCAAGGGCGGTGTGTCTCTCGAAGCGCTCAGCGACGTAAAAACCATTGTGATGGATAAAACCGGCACGATCACCCGCGGCAACTTTGTCGTGCAGCAGGTGGTACCTGCTGCGGACGCAAACATGGAAGCCGTCGAGCTGCTTCGTCTCGCGGCAGCCTGCGAATCCGCATCTACTCATCCGATTGCAAAATCCATCCTCGCCGCCTGCCAGACCGATTATCCGGCCGCGGACAGCATCCGCGAACAGGCGGGCGAAGGTGTGGAAGCCGTCATCGGCGGCAAAACCGTGCTGTGCGGCAACCGCAAGCTGCTCGAGCGGCACGGCATCAACCTTACAGGCTTCATCGGCACGCCCGGCAGTACCGAGGTGCTGCTTGCGCAGAACGGACAGCCGCTCGGTCACATTGTAATTGCGGACACCGTCAAGGCAGACGCAAAGCAGGCTATGGATCGCATGCAGGCGCAGGGCCTGACCACCGCCATGCTGACCGGCGACGCACAGGAAACCGCTGACGCGGTCGCGCACGAACTCGGCATCCATGAGGTGCGCGCACGGCTGCTTCCCGAAGATAAGCTGACCGCGCTGACCGAACTGCGCGAAAAGCACGGCGCGGTGATGTTCGTCGGTGACGGCATCAACGACGCCCCCGTGCTTGCAGGCGCGGACGTAGGCGCGGCAATGGGCAGCGGCGCGGACGCGGCAATCGAAGCCGCAGACGTGGTGTTCATGAACGCCGACCTGTCCTCCATCCCGGCCTCCGTGCAGATTGCGCGCGATGCACGCCGTATCTCACGGCAAAATATCGTGTTTGCACTCGGCGTTAAGCTGCTTGTCATGGTGCTGGGCCTTGCGGGTATCGCATCCATGTGGCTAGCGGTATTCGCGGACTCCGGCGTCGCCATGCTGTGTGTGCTCAACTCCATCCGCATGCTGCATCTCAAAGCCGAATAACATAAAACAAGCGGAAAACCCAATGGGTTTTCCGCTTGCCTTGTTTACAGCCGATCCAAAAAGCTGTGATATCCATTTTCATCCCGCCAGCCGAGCAGTTTTGCAGTGTCGACATTCTTCACTGCGTTTAAAATATTCGCCTCGATCTGCGGATTTTCCGCCGCCAGCGACGCAATCAGCGCCTTGACTGCCGCGCGTTTGGTGTCGCTCTCCAACTTTTTCGCCGGGCAGTCACAGGAGGCAAAGTCCAGCCCACAAAAATCCGCCCACGCCTGCACATTGCGCTCGCGTGTCAGATAAAGCGGGCGTATCAGCTCCATCCCTGCGTAGTTCTTGGCGGCAAGGCGCGGCAGCATAGCCTGCACCTGCCCGCCGTAGATCAGCCCCATCAGCACAGTTTCCACTGCATCATCATAATGATGACCGAGCGCGATTTTATTGCAGCCGCGCTTTTGCGCCTCGGTATACAAATAACCGCGCCGCATCTTCGCGCATAAAAAGCACGGATGCTCCGCCGCGTGGTTGCCTGCGACACGCAGCACATTGGTCTCGAACACCTCAAGCGGCAGACCGAGGTGCGCGGCGTTCGCCTCCAGACGCACGCGCCCCTCCGGCGTATAGCCCGGGTCCATCGCCAGAAAACAGGGGGAGAAGTCCACCGTGCGCTGCAGATCCTGCATCAAAAGCGCAAGCAGCATGGAGTCCTTGCCGCCCGAAATGCAAACCGCGATCTTATCCCCCGGCTGCACCAGCCGGTATTGCTTCACCGCGTTCACAAAGGGCTTGCGCAGCGTGCGTACAAATTCGCTTTGCAGCGTACGTCGAATCTCCTGTCCGGTCATGCGCCACCCTTTTTGTGCTGGAAGTGGTAGGTCACGCGTGCAAGCAGACTGTCCGGCGCGAAATGCCGCGCAACCGTCATCGCTTTCATCGCCGCGCCCGGCACGACTACGCCCTTGCCCGCAAACAGGCCGTCCACCGCCGCACGTGCGACCCGCTGCGCAGTCAAGCCACCGAGCGAAAAGCGTACACCTGCCACCTGATTAAATTCGGTATCCACCGGTCCAGGGCACAGCGCGCACACCTGCACATTGCTGCCCGCGCGCCGCAGCTCCTCGCGGATGGCCTGTGTCAGCCGCAGCACATAGTTTTTGGTCGCATAATAGGTCGCCATGAGCGGCCCGGGCAGAAAGCCTGCACTGGACGCAACATTGAGCACATAGCCTCGCCCACGCTTCTGGAAATCCTGCACGGCCAGCTTGGTCAGAATATGCACCGCACGGATATTCGTATCGATCATACGCAGCTCTTCATCCAGATCGGTTTCGGTAAAGGGTCCAAACAAGCCAAAGCCTGCATTGTTGACCACGACCTCCAGGTCATCCCCACGCGCCGCTTCATACAGCAGGCGGCATTCCTTTTCATCCGACACATCCGCCGCAATGATGTGGCACATTGTCGGCAGTTCTGCCGCAAGGGTACGCAGGCGGTCCTCCCGCCGTGCGCACAAAATCAGCTCATAGCCGCGTTCGGACAGCAGACGCGCAATCTCCCGCCCAATGCCGGAGGACGCACCAGTAATCAACGCTTTCATCTTACCGCTCCCCTTTCCGGAGGTTTTTTCTTATTCTTAGTGTACCATGCAGCCCGCGCGCCGTCAAACCGGACCTTACGCCATTTTTCCTTTTAATCCGCCTTTGATGATGGTATACTGAATAAGAAGGAGGGCTTTTTATGGAACAAACTGAGCTGGAAGGCAAGCTGCTTGGCCTACTGACGCAGCCCATGCGCATGGATGAATTGCGCCGCGCCCTGCCCGAGACCGGAAAAAACGAGCTGAAGGACGTGCTCGACCGCCTGATTACAAACGGTCAGGTGATGAAAAACAAGAAGAACCGTTTTGCCGTGTCCGCACATTACGGCTGCGTGACTGGCACCTATCTCGCAACAGAACGCGCGTTTGCCTTTGTCGCACCCGACGCGCCCGAGGACGGCGCAAAGCCGGATGATCTGTTCATCCCGCCCGGCGCAAATGGCGGCGCATGGCATGGTGACCGCGTGCTCGTTAAGCTGTCCGAACGCAAAAACAACCGCGGGCGGCGCGAAGGTACGGTCATCCGCGTGCTGCGCCGCGCCGACCGCGAACTGACCGGTGCACTGGTGCAGCGCGGCAATGCGTATTTCGTGCAGCCGACCTCGAAAAAATACCCTGAAATCGCGATCGACCGTCATCATCTGGGCGACGCCCAACCCGGTGACCGCGTCGCGGTATCCGTCTCGCATTACGGCGACGAAAAATTCCTGCCGCAGGGCGTGATTGAAGCCGATCTGGGCGAGGACGGAACGATGGAAGCCGCCATCGCAGGCATCCTGCATGAAAACGGCGTATACGACGTATTCCCCGACGAAGTGCTGCAAGCAGCGGACGCGATCGGGCAGGAAGTCGATCCAGCGGCGCTTGCAGGCCGTCTCGATCTGCGCGACAAGCTGATTTTCACCATCGACGGCGACGACGCAAAAGACTTTGACGACGCGGTTTCGCTCGAAGTGCTGGAAAACGGGCATTACCTGCTCGGCGTGCACATTGCCGACGTGTCGCATTATGTCACGCCCGGTGCACCGCTCGATATGGAAGCGTTCCGCCGCGGCACATCGGTTTATTACCCAGGTCATGTTGTGCCCATGCTGCCGTTTGCGCTCAGCCACGGCATCTGTTCGCTGAACCCCGGCGTCGATCGGCTGACCTTTTCCGCGCTGATGGAGGTCAATAAGGACGGACGACGCTACAAGGCGCGCTTTGCCAAATCGGTCATCCGGTCGGGCGCGCGCATGACTTATCATAAGGTAAACAAAATCCTCGCGGGCGATAAAGCGCTGCGGGAAGAATACAGTTTTCTCGTCGATACCGCCGAGCGCATGAACGACCTTGCGCACGCGCTGTACAAGCGGCGCATTGAGCGCGGCGCGCTTGAGCTTGATATCCCCGAAGCGCAAATCATCGTAGACGAAAACGGCAATCCGACTGATATCCAATACCGCGACCGCGGCGAAAGCGAAAAGCTGATTGAGGAATTCATGCTGGCGGCAAACGAAGCGGTTGCGGAATATATGTGCAAGAGAGAACTGCCGACCGTATACCGCGTGCACGAAAACCCCGACCCGGACAAACTGCGCGTGTTCGCGGCGTTTGCACGACCGTTCGGCTACCGCATTGATCCCTCCAAGCCGGAGGACACCTTCCAGTTCCAGACTGTGCTGCGCGGCGCAAAAAACGACCCCAAGCAACGCATCCTGCCGACGCTGCTGCTGCGCAGCCTTGCCCGCGCACGCTACGCGGATGAGTGCATCGGGCATTACGGCCTGAAAGCCAAATTTTATCTGCACTTCACCTCTCCTATCCGCCGCTATCCCGATCTGGTGGCGCACCGCATGCTGCAAAAGGCGCTGACCGGTGAAGAATTCACGACCGCCGACCACACCTTATGCGAAGAGGCTGCGTCCCAGTCCTCGACGCGCGAACAGGCGGCGGATGAATGCGAGCGCGACATCGACAAGCTGTATATCGCAGCCTATATGAAGCGCTTCATCGGTGAGGAATTTGACGCAGAAGTGTCTGGCGTGCAGTCGTTCGGCATCTTTGTGGCACTTGAAAACGGCTGCGAGGGTCTGATCCGCGTCGAACTGCTTGCAGGCGACTTCTATCAATATGATGAGCTGCGCATGACCATGACCGGCCGCCGCACCGGCAAACGTTTCACGATCGGCACGCCCATTCGCGTCAAGCTGCTTGCTGCAAGCGAGGTCACCGGTCAGATCGACTTTGCACCCGCCGACGGCGCACTGCCTGTGTCCCACCCGACCGAGGACGCGCCGCCTCCCGCGTTTGCGCCCGCATCGGGCAACCGTGCGCAGCGCCGCCGACAGGGTCGCAGCAAAGGACGCGGCCGCAAGGGCAAGCCGCCCACGCGTAAGCGGCGATAAATCATCCCAAGCAGAAAGGTTATGAGGAACTATGCCAGGACTTGTTCTGGAGGGCGGTACGTTCCGCCCAGTATTTTCGTGCGGCGTGATGGACGCGCTGCTCGATAACGATATCATGTTTGATTACGTCATCGGTGTTTCTGCCGGTATCACCTACGCAGTCTCCTACCTGTCCCGCCAGCGCGGGCGCAATCTGGAGGTACTGCGGCAGTACCGCAACGACAAGCGCTATTTCGGTGCGCGCAATATCCGGCGAGACCATTCGATTTTCGGAGTGGAGTTTGTATTCTCCACCATCCCGAACGAGCTGATCCCGTTCGACTGGGACACCTATCACCGTTATGCGGGCCGCATCCGCGTCGGCGTGACCAACGCGCGCACGGGCGAAGCGGAATATCTCGACGGCATGCAGCTTGACCGCGCCAGCACTATGCTGCGCGCGACCTGCGCCATCCCAATCTATTTCCCGCCCGTGACCATCGGGGACGAAACCTACTATGACGGCGGTCTGGCCGATCCGATCCCGATTGTGCAGAGCCTGCACGATGGCAACGAAAAAAACCTGATTGTGCTCACCCAGCCGCTCGACTACCGCAAAGAGATGACGCACGGCAGCAAACTGGCCGCGCGCGCCCTGCGGCGCAAGTATCCCGCGCTGGCCAAAACCATGCTGACCCGTCCCAAGCGATACAACGAAACCGTGTGCTTCTGCCATCAGCTTGCGGAAAAGCAGTCGCAGAACACGGTGCTGCTTCAGCCCACCGCCCATTTGGAGAGCTTTGAAAAAGATGTGAAAAAGCTGGAATGGGGCTACGAAATGGGGTATAATATGGCGTGCGCGCGTATGGACGAGATCCGACGCCTATTTTCCTGACGAAAAGCGTGCTTGATGCACGCTTTTCAGATACATTCCATCGGCTGTCTGCCGAAATAATACAAAGGGGATAAAAGAGAAACATGCAAACCAATCGAATTATCCAGGTCGAGGAGAAGGTGCCGCCGCGCCTGCTCGTGCCGCTGTCCATCCAGCACATGTTCGCCATGTTTGGCGCGTCCGTGCTGGTGCCGTTCATGTTCGGCATCAACCCGGCGATCGTGCTGTTTATGAACGGTGTCGGCACGCTGCTGTTCATCTTCATCACCAAGGGTAAGGCACCTGCCTACCTCGGCTCGTCGTTCGCCTTCATCGCGCCCGCAACCATCGTCATTCAGAATTGGGGTTATCAATACGCACTGGGCGGTTTTGTGGTTGTCGGTCTGTGCGGCTGTATCCTTGCTGCGATCATTTACAAGTGCGGCACCAAATGGATCGATATTGTGCTCCCGCCTGCGGCGATGGGCCCGGTTGTAGCGCTCATTGGTCTGGAACTTGCCGGTTCCGCTGCGTCCACGGGCAAAATCGTCGGAGATGGCGTGACGACTGCGACCGTTGTCACCTTCTGTGTGACGCTCGGCGTTGCGGTGCTGGGCAGCGTGCTGTTCCGCAAGTTTTTGTCGGTCATTCCGATCCTGATTGCCATTATCTGCGGCTATGTTTGTGCCGTGATCACAGGCGTCATTTCCATGACCGATATCTCTGCCGCTCTTCATACCAGCATCATTTCCATTCCAAATTTTCAAGCGCCGAAGTTTGATCTGGAAGCCATTCTGATCATCCTGCCCGTTCTGCTGGTTATCGCCAATGAGCACATCGGCCATCAGCTGGTCACCAGCAAGGTCGTCGGCCGCGATCTTCTCAAGGACCCCGGCCTGCACCGTTCGCTGTTTGCGGACAACTTCTCGACCATGATCTCTGGCTTCATCGGCTCGGTGCCAACCACCACCTACGGCGAAAACATCGGCGTCATGGCGATCACCAAGGTTTACTCGGTTCGCGTCATCGGCGGCGCAGCCGTTCTGTCCATCATCTGCTCGTTTGTTGGCCCGCTGGCTGCCCTCATCCAGACCATCCCCGGCCCGGTCATTGGCGGCATCTCCTTCCTGCTGTACGGCATGATCGGCACCTCCGGCCTGCGCATCCTTGTGGATAATCAGGTCGATTACGGTAAAAACCGTAACATGGCGCTGACCTCTGTCATTTTCGTCACCGGTCTTTCGGGCGTAACGCTGTCGCTCGGCAACGTATCGCTCTCCGGTATGACGCTTGCCGCCATCGTCGGCATGCTAATGAGCCTGCTGTTCTATGTATTCGATAAGCTGAAGTGGTCCAACGACCTGACGGACTAAGGCAAACGCAAAGCTCCGCGCCTGCACGCAGACGCGGAGCTTTTTTGACCAATCCAAACGGCATCAAAAAAGCACCTCTTCCATACGGAAGAGGCGCTTTGCGTTTTTAAGAGGATAACTTACTTGTTGTCAACCTCAGCCATGTGCTCGATGAGCATCAGCAGCTTGTTGGAGTAGCCCCACTCGTTGTCGTACCA
>NZ_CAWVCU010000036.1:0-34743 GCF_963927765.1 uncultured Agathobaculum sp.
GATTTTCACCGACCGCGACGGCGAGGTGATTTTCAAGAAGTATTCCCCGATGGGGGAGATGGGCGCGGTGGCAGGTGAACTGGCTGAAGCGCTCGCCCGCACAGCGGGAATGAGCTGTGCGATCTGTGACCGTGACGCGGTCATTGCCGCGGCAGGCGGCGCGAAAAAGGACATTCTGGAAAAACGCATCTCCGCCGAGCTGGAGCAGCTGATGGAGCAGCGCGTGGTGTATGAGCGCGGCGTGGATGACGCGCCTGAGCTGAACGTCTCGGACAACGACGCGTATAATGTAGTCGTGGCGGTGCCCATCATCACCGAAGGCGATGTCAGCGGCTGCGTGGTCTATGTCAGCGAGGACGAAAATGCGTCGGCGAGCGAGGTGACGGTCAAACTGTGCCAGACCGCCGCCCAGTTTATGGCCAAGCGTGTGTCGGTATAAGGGGGCGCGGTATGAAGAACAACGGAAAGCCAGAGCGCGAGCCGAAACCGTTTCCGCAGTATGACGATGCGGCGCATATTGATTCCGCTGCGGTAGCATCCGTGCCGCCCTGGTCGCAGGACGCGCCGCCGCGCGGCGACCCGGCCGCTACAGCATATACCGAAATGTACTGCCAGAAACCCAAAGAGAAAAACTGAAACGACCGGCTGGTGCCATCATGGCACCGGCCGGTCGTTTCTTTGGATAAAAAGCAGAAGAACTGGGTCACAAAATGCCAGAAAATAAGGATGGCTTCTTTACAATTTCTGCAAGGCGCTATATAATATTGACAGGAGAAAGCGGAAGAAAGACGGAATCTCTGTATAAAATGACAATAGCAGAAAGCAGGGAAAACATGAATATAGGTTCCAATGGGTTGGTCTACACCAATGACAACTGTATCGGCTGCAACCGATGCATTGCCGCCTGCCCGGTATTGACTGCCAATTCGGTGGTGGAAAACGGCGACAAGCAATTCGTTCATGTCGATCCTGACAAATGCATCGCCTGCGGCGCCTGTCTGGATGTGTGCGAGCATCATGCCCGCGAGTTTGATGACGACACCGAGCGTTTTTTTGCGGATCTGCGCCGCGGGGAGAAAATTTCCATTTTGTATGCACCCGCGCTGATCGCGAACTATCCGCAGAATTACCGCTATATTCTGGGCACCTTGCAGCAGATGGGCGCAAACCGCGTCATCAGCGTGGCGTTTGGCGCGGATATCACCACGTGGGCTTATATTCAGTACATCCAGAACAACAATTTTCAGGGTGGGATTTCTCAGCCCTGTCCGGCAGTGGTGCGCTATATCGAAAACTTTATCCCCGAACTGCTGCCCAAGCTGATGCCGGTACACAGTCCGCTGCTTTGTGCGGCGATCTATGCGCGCAAATATTTGGGTATCAACGATAAATTTGCGTTCCTGTCTCCCTGCATTGCCAAGAAAATGGAGATCAGCGACCCCAATACGCATGGGTTCGTGCAGTATAATGTGACGTTTGACCATCTGATGCGCTACCTCAACCGGCATGGCATCAGCAAAACGCCGGTAAAAGAGGAGCTGGTGTCCGGTTTAGGCACGATTTACCCCATGCCCGGCGGTTTGAAGGAAAATATCCGCTGGTTCTGCGGCGAGCAGGTCTTTGTGCAGCAGAGTGAGGGCGAGAAAAAGGTTTACGAAACGCTGCACAAGTACGCAAAGCGTGTCACCGGCGGCCGACCGGTACCGTTTTTGGTGGACGTGCTCAACTGCGAAAACGGCTGCATCGACGGCCCGGCGATTGAAGAATCCAAGCGCGGCGACGATGCCATGCTGTATGCGATCAGTGAGCAAAAAGCCGAGCAGCAAGCAAAAGGAAAAGGGCTTTGGAGCAACAAAAAGAGCTGCGGCGCGCGCTTGCGCATGCTCAATCGCGCATTTTCCAAGCTGAAGTTGGAGGATTTCCTGCGGCAGTACACCGATCGGTCACGCGAGCATCAGTTCCTCATTCCACAGGAGGGACAGGTGCAGGAGATTTTCCGCAAGATGGAAAAGCGCACGGAAGAGGATCAGTCGATCAACTGCGGTGCCTGCGGTTACTCAACCTGTCGGGAAATGGCGCAGGCGATTTTCAATCGCTGCAATATCCCGCAAGGCTGCGTCCACTATATCAAGCATATGGTCGAGGTCGATAAGGAGCAGATGGAGCGTATTTCCGAGGACATCCGCGAAAAGAACCGTGTGATCCGCGAAATGGTGGCGGATGCCAATGGACAGTTCGATATGCTGACCGGCTCGATTGCCAGCATGGCCGAACAGAATGCCAATACGGCGGATGAAAGCGTGGGCATCAATGAATCTATGCAGAAGGTCGTCGAATGCACGACCAAAATGACCGACGTGGTCGACCAGATCAACGGCTTGCTGCACGCGCTGGAACAGAACAACAATGGCATCGAGCGGGTTGCCAGCAACACCCATCTGCTTGCGCTCAACGCTTCGGTCGAGGCAGCGCGCGCGGGCGCGGCGGGCAAGGGATTTGCCGTTGTAGCCAATGAGGTGCGTTCGCTCAGCCAGTCCACGCAGCAGACGGCGCGCGAGAGTAACCGCAACAAGGATCAGATCAGCACAGTGCTCAAGCTGATTACGGAAGATGTGGAACAGCTGCGCGGTATTGCGCTCGATGTCAATGATCGTTTGAGAAATCTGGCGGCGAGCAATGAAGAGATTGCCGCGGCAGCACAGCAGATCAATGAGGCCACCAATCAGCTGCACACCCATTTCCAAAATCTCAGCCAGATGGAATAAAACGGCGCTATATGACGGTGCTTTGCGCCCCTGCACAAACGTGCGGGGGCGCTTCTTGTGGGCATACGCAGACCGGTGCGGAGATGCGCCGTCTTTTTACTGCTTTGGGGAAGGGTGGAAAAACTGTAAAATAACAGTTCGTTCACAAAAGAAGTAGAGAAAATACCAGCAGATTATCAAGGCATACAAAGATTTTTTGTTTTTTGGTCAAATTTTTTGTGTTTTGGGCTTGCTAATTTGGTACAAGAAACAGTATAATCTATTTTGTAAGGCTGCGCCAAGGCACGGCCTTACAATTTCCTTTATGAAGATGGAGCCGCGCCCCCTCGGCGCAGGTTCTTCTTGCGCAAAAAAATAGAGAGGTGAAAAACATGGTGTATTCGTTCCGTGGCGGCATTCACCCCGGCACTCATGCAGATCCGGGTTACAAGGCCGCGACAAACACCAAGCCGATCGAGAAGCTGGCACTGCCTGATCAGGTCATTCTGCCGGTTTCCATGCACATCGGCGCCCCGGCCAAGCCGATCGTTTCGGTCGGTGATACCGTGGATCTGGGACAGCCCATCGCGGAAGCCGGCGGCTTTGTCAGCGCTCCTGTCCACGCAACCGTGTCCGGTAAGGTGAAAGCAGTTGAGCCGCGTCTGCATCCCAACGGCAGCAAGGTGCTGTCGATTGTGATCGAAAACGACGGCGAGGACCGCCTGCACGAGTCCGTGCATCCGTATGATTTTGCTTCCATGTCGAATGAGGAGCGCATCGAGTGCATTCGCTCGGCTGGTATCGTCGGTCACGGCGGCGCAACGTTCCCGACCCATGTCAAGATCCAGTCCGGTATCGGCAAGTGCGACACGGTCATCATCAACGCAGCGGAATGTGAACCATACATAACGAGCGACCATCGCCTGCTGCTGGAGCGCCCGGAGGAAGTGATCGGCGGCCTGAAGATGCTGGCCGACATCATGGGCGTGCAGAATGCGATCATCGCGGTGGAGGAAAACAAGTCCGACGCCTTCCCGGGCATCGAAAAGCTGATCGCGGACGATCCGCGCCTCAAGCTCTATCCTCTCAAGTGTAAGTACCCGCAGGGCGCGGAGAAGCAGCTCATCAACGCCTGCACCGGCCGCGAGGTTCCCTCCGGCAAGCTGCCGGCGGACGCAGGCTGCGCCGTGTTCAACGTGGACACCGCCGGCGCGGTTTACCGCCGCTTCACCACCGGCATGCCGGTTATCCGCCGTATCGTAACGGTATCCGGCTCCGCCATTGCCGAGCCGAAGAACCTCGAAGTGCGCATCGGCACGCAGGTTGAAAAGCTGATCGACGCTTGCGGCGGCTTCAAGGAAGCCCCCAATAAGCTGCTGATGGGCGGCCCGATGATGGGCGTTGCGCAGTTCTCGCTCGAGATCCCGATCTTCAAGGGCACCAATGCGTTCCTTGCCTTCTGCGGCGACGAGGATAAGCGCGTGGCCGACCCGCAGTGCATCCGCTGCGGCAAGTGCATCAACGCTTGCCCGATGCACCTGTTGCCGAACTACATGAACCTGTACGGCAAGAAGGACGATCTGGACAACGCGCTCGAGTGCGGCGTGATGGACTGCATTGAGTGCGGCTCGTGCGCATATGTCTGCCCGGCCCGCATCCCGCTGGTGGCACAGTTCCGCCTGACCAAGGGCAAGATTCAGGCCAAGCGTATGGCGGAAAAGGCTAAGGCAGATGCCGAAAAGGCAAAGGCTGAGGCCGAGAAGAAGTAAGGAGGGGAAACGAAAATGTATGATCTGAGTAAAGTCGTCGTCACCTCCTCACCCCATATCAAGGCGGATGACGATACCCGCAGCCTGATGCTGGATGTGCTGGTGGCACTGCTTCCTGCGTTGTGCGTTGCGGTATACACCTTTGGTCCACGCGCGCTGGTGCTGACTGTGATTTCCATGGTTGCCTGCGCGGTTTTCGAGACCATTTATAACAAAATCGTAAAGCATCCCAACACGATCGGCGACCTGTCCTGCTTTGTCACCGGTATGCTGATCGCGTTCAACGTGCCGGTTTCGGCTCCGTGGTGGATGCTGGTGTTTGGTGCACTGTTCGGCATCATCATTGTCAAGATGCTGTTCGGCGGCATCGGCAAGAACTTTATGAACCCGGCGCTCGGCGCGCGTGCGTTCATGATGGCGTCCTGGGCGGGCCTGATGACCACCTGGACCCAGCCGCATGCTTCTCTGCCGCTCATCGGTTCGGTCACCGTGACCGACGCGATCTCCACAGCAACGCCTCTGGCGTCCCTGAAGAACGGCGTGCTGCCTGAGGGCGTGAGCCTGCTGGATATGTTCCTCGGCCAGACCGGCGGCGTTATCGGTGAGACCTCCGCACTTGCGCTGCTCGCGGGCGGTGCGTACCTGCTGTGGCGCAAGGTTATCACCATCAACATCCCCGCAGCTTACATCCTGACGGTTGCAGTAGTTACCTTCCTGTTCCCGATGGGCGACGTATCCCGCGTACAGTGGATGCTCAGCCAGGTGCTTTCGGGCGGCTTGATGCTCGGCGCAATCTTCATGGCGACCGACTATGTCACCAGCCCGGTCACTCCCAAGGGTCAGATCATCTTCGGCATTGGCTGCGGTCTGCTGACCGTGTTCATCCGCTACTTCGGCGGCCTGCCGGAGGGTGTTTCGTATTCCATCCTCATCATGAACACGCTGGTTTGGGCGATCGACAAGGCCACCCATCCCCGCAAGTTCGGCTACGCGCTGGATAAGAAGAAGGAGGCACAGTAAGTTATGGATAGCAGCAAAAAAGAAGGCGGCATCGTACAGCTTGTCGTCGTACTGGGCCTGATCACCTTTGTGTGCGCCCTGCTTCTGGGCTTTATCAACGCCGTAACCGCGGATAAGATCGCGCAGAACAATGAAAACACCCGCAACGAAGCGATGGCGGTCATCATGCAGGATGCTGAGAGCTTCGAAGCGGTCGAAGTCGGCGAGGAGTGGACCGCGCCGGAAGACAAGAACCAGCCGGTGATCTCCGGCGTATATGAGGCGCAGGCCGGCGGCGAGACCATCGGCTACTGCGTAGAGGTCAAGCCCAAGGGCTTCGGCGGCGAGCTGACCATGATCGTCGGCATCAACACCGATGGCACGGTCGCGGGCGCGCAGGTCACCGAGCACGGCGAGACCCCGGGCCTCGGCGCCAAGTCCCAGACCGACCCGAACTGGATCACCCAGTTTGCGGGCCAGCCGGCAGACGGCAGCCTCGCAGTCTCCAAGGATGGCGGCACGATCGAAGCCATCACCGGTTCGACCATCACGTCCCGCGCGGTAACGCTGGGCGTCAATACTGCGGCGAACTGCGTCGCAAGTCTGGGTTAAAGGAGGAAGAGCCAAATGAAATTCAAAGATCAACTGAAAGCGGGCGTCATCCTCGACAACCCGATCTTCATGCAGACCATCGGCCTCTGCCCGACGCTGGCGACCTCGACCTCGCTGTCCAATGCCATCGGCATGGGCGTGGCGGCAACGGTCGTTCTGATCTGCTCCAACGTAGTTATTTCCGCACTGCGCCGGTTTATCCCGGACAAGGTGCGTATCGCGGCATTCATCACGATCATCGCGGCATTCGTTACCACGATCGACCTCGCGCTGCAGGCATTCGTGCCGTCGCTGGCGGCGTCGCTCGGCCTGTTCCTGCCGCTGATCGTTGTTAACTGCATCATCCTCGGCCGTGCCGAGGCGTATGCGTCCAAGAATGCGGTCCTGCCCTCTGCGCTCGACGGCGTCTGCATGGGTCTGGGCTTCACCTTCGCGCTGGTTCTGATGGGCTTCTTCCGCGAGCTGCTGGGCGCAGGCACGGTTTTGTCCGGCCTGTCCACCCTGCTGCCGTTCCTCGCGGGCGTGATCCCGGCGGAAGGCTTCGCGATCCCGTTCTTCAACGCAAATCCGATGGTTATGATGATCCTGCCGGCAGGCGGCTTCCTGATGCTGGGTTTCATCTTTGCCGCGATCCAGAAGATCATGGCCGGAAAGGAGGACAAGTAAATGCCTTTCGTATTTCCTGATGCAATGAGCCTGACCGAGATCCTGTCGCTCGCTGTAGCGTCCATTCTGGTCAACAACTACATCCTTGTCCAGTTCCTGGGCTGCTGCTCGTTCTTCGGCGTTTCCAAAAAAACCGATACCGCAATCGGCATGGGCATGGCGGTTGTATTCGTTATGGCCCTGTCCAGTGCGGTTACCTGGGCGGTGCAGTACTTCATCCTCGAGCCGCTGAATCTGCAGTACATGCAGACCATCGCGTTCATCCTGGTTATTGCAACGCTCGTGCAGTTCGTCGAGATGTTCATGAAAAAGTCGATGCCCGCGCTGTATTCCGCGCTCGGTATCTTCCTGCCCCTGATCACCACCAACTGCGCGGTGCTCGGCGCGGCTATCTCGAACATCGACAACGGCTATTCGTTCATCGGCTCGATGGTTTACGGTGTCGGCTCCGGCTTGGGCTACACGCTGGCGATCGTCCTGTTCTCCTCGATCCGTGAGCGTCTGGATGCAACCTCGAAGTGCCCCAAGTGCTTTGAAGGTTTCCCGATCGCGCTGGTTTCCGCGGCGCTGCTCGCGATGTCCTTCATGGGCTTCTCCGGCCTGTCGATCTGGTAAGCAAGGGGGAAAGATAAGAAATGGATATTCAGAATATCATTGCGGCGGTTGCCGTCCTGTTCATCATGGGCATCGTGTTCGCGATCCTGCTGGGCATCGCGGCCAAGGTGTTCGCGGTTGAGGTGGATGAGCGCGTACCACTGGTTCGTGAGTGCCTGCCGGGTGCAAACTGCGGCGGCTGCGGCTACCCGGGCTGCGACGGCCTGGCTGCCGCGATCGTAGAGGGCACCGCGCCGGTCAACGGCTGCCCGGTCGGCGGCGCTGCTGCGGCGGAAAAGATCGCCGCGGTCATGGGCGTTGCGGTCGAAGCGGGCGAGCGCAAGGTTGCGCACGTTTACTGCAACGGCGGCTGCAACGCGGTCGACAAGACCAAGTATGAGGGCCTGCAGGACTGCACCGCAGCGATGCGCGTTGCAGGCGGCCCGAAGGCCTGCGCCTACGGCTGCATGGGCCTCGGCTCCTGTGTTAAGGCGTGTGCATTTGACGCGATCCACATTGTGGACGGCGTTGCCAAGGTCGATACCGACAAGTGCGTGGCCTGCGGCAAGTGCGTCGCGGCCTGCCCGAAGAAGCTCATTAACCTCGTCCCCGAGTCCAAGAAGGTACACGTCAACTGTGTCAACAAGGATAAGGGCCCTGAGGTCATGAAGGTCTGCTCCAACGGCTGCATCGGCTGCAAGATGTGCGAAAAGACTTGTAAGTTCGACGCAATCCATGTTGTGGACGGGGTCGCTAAGATCGACTACGACAAGTGCAAGAACTGCAAGATGTGTGCCAAGGCTTGCCCGAAGGGCTGCATCGAGCCGGTGCCGACCGAAGAGGAAAAGGCCAAGTTCAAGGAGATGCAGGCAAAGCAGGCGGCTGCTGCCAAGGCTAAGGCTGAGGCGGAAAAGGCTGCTGCGGAAGCTGCTCCTGCCGCTGAGGACAAGTAATGGATTATTTGCATCCGATTTTGGATGACGCTGCTATCGCCCGCATGTCGAGCCTCGCGCTCGCCCATGTGGGCGATGCCGTTTATGAGGTGCTGGTGCGGTCGTTTTTGGCCTGCGGCGGCATGCAGACCGCCAAAAACCTGCACCGCCGCACGACCCAGCTGGTCTGTGCGCCCGCGCAGGCAGAAGCGGTGCAGCGCATCCTGCCCCTGCTGGACGAAAATGAGCAGGAGGTCTACCGCCACGGCCGCAACGCCAAGCCCAAGAGTGTGCCCAAGTCGGCATCAACCGCGGAGTATTCGCAGGCGACCGCGCTCGAGGCGCTGTTCGGCTGGCTGTACCTCAAGGGACGGTACGAGCGCATCAATGAGCTGTTCGGCGTGATTGCTGAAGGGTTTGAAGAATAAAAAAGGACGCTTTCCTGTCGGGAAAGCGTCTTTTTTGCGTTGTGCAGCAAAACCCAATATGAAATCAAGCTTGACGAATATCGGGAAGCTATGTAAAATATAACTAAATATAGGGATACCCTGCAAGGAATTAGATTGGATATTTCACAAAAAGGGAGAGAACAACATGAGAAAAATACTGGCAGTTTTGCTATCGGTGGTGCTTGCGGTCTCCGTACTGTTAGTTCCGGCAGGTGCCGCAGTGGACGCGAACCGGTTCTGGCAGGAAAACGGGGACCAATTGATGCAACAGAACATTTTTCAGTACGGTGAGCGCCCGTTCCGTGAAGGTTTGATGCCCGCGCTGGTAAACGACCAGTGGAACTACATCAATGAAAAGGGCGAGGTCGTTGACTTAAACCGTGATCGTTTTCTGTATGTGTTCGACTTTTTCGAGGGTCTGGCAGCGGTCATGGACAAGGACACTATGAAGGTGGGCTATATTGACACCACCGGTAAGCTGGTCATTCCCTGCCAGTTCTATGCGTATGACTCGATGGGCAGCATCTATGTGGGCTATTTCCAAAATGGCAAGGCAGCCGTATTCACCGACGGTAAATTTACTCCCACCGAGTACGGCGGTTCTACGGTCAAGGGCGCACAGATTGCGGAGATCAACAAAAGCGGCAGCAAGAGCAATGCGCGCACATGGGACACCGATGATCTGGCAGGACTGTATCTGATCGGCGATAACGGCTATATGCCGGATGCAGAGGAGATACCCGTGGTGGAAGAGCCTACCTATGGTCAGGCCTCCGCGCACATCACAGGCTATACGATTGATGAGGACTATGTCGGAAAAATGGTGATAGAGGTCACGAACACCGGTAATACGCAGCCGGACAAGGGTGACTTGTTTTATATCTCCTATGCCAAATTCATGGAAGGCTCTGAAATAATCGATGCGGGCGTTTATGTGCCGTACCAATATATCCTGCAAATCTCCTATGAGGTAGAAGCCAATGCGACAACGACGCTGAAAATTCCTGTCGGCTTTCTACCGAATTACGATCAGGATTTAACAGAAGGTCAGATAGCACACGGCTGGCAAAATGATGAAAACATAGAATCTGCACGCACGATACTGGCGCAGGCAGAAACGCCAGAGGAAGCAGCGGAGCTGCGTACTTTCTTCATGGGCGCACATGATTATGGCGAAATGGGTCTGACCTATGAGCCGGACAGCGACGGGGTTACCATTCTGGCAGCGCCCATGTCTACCAGCCGCCGGGCACAGTATCTGGATCAGAAATTATCCGCATTTACCAGCCGGTTCTAAGAAAAGAGGGAAAATAACATGAAAAAACTGATTTGCATGCTTTTGAGTTTGTGCCTGTTCTGCGCACCTGCGCTTGCCATCAAGGGCGAAGTGGTAGACCCAAATGAGCTTCCCTATATCCCGAGTGAGGGCGGCCCGAGCAATTGGGCAGTATCTGAAATCGAGTCCGCCATGCAGGCCGGTCTGATTCCCGTGCTGACCGGCAGTCCGAAATATCAGGACGCCATCACCCGTGAGCAGTTTGCGGAGTTGATCGTACAGAGCGTGGAAGTGATGCTGGATCAGGATCTGGAAGCCGCACCGGCCAACACGTTCATCGACAGCAGTAATCCGGCGGTTTTGAAGGCCAGTCAGGCCCGCATTGTCAACGGCGTGGGTGAAAACAAATTCGCACCCGATGTTACCACCAACCGCGAGGAGATCGCCACGATGATCGCCCGTGCGGTCAAGTACATTGAGCAGAACAACGGCACCGATCTGGCGCCCAAGGCGGCAAGCATTGCGGGCTTTGCCGATCAGGCACAGGTGTCGAAGTGGGCAGTCGAGGGGGTCGGCCTGTTGGCAGCCAACGGCATGATGAACGGTACATCCGCTACCACGCTGTCTCCCAAGGAGTCCTGCACGGTCGAACAGAGCATTCTGCTGTGTTACCGGCTGTATGTCAAGTTCCTGGCAGCATAAGTAATAAAAAAAGACGCTTTCCGTTTGGGAAAGCGTCTTTTTGCATTATTCGTCCGCTTCGTGTTCGCGGATCTCTTCGCGTTTGAGCTTTTGCTCGTTGACATAGACGCGGTGTTGCAGACGGCACAGCTCCTGCGCCAGCGGATCGGGCAGATGGATCTGGTCGAGGTCATAGGACGGTACACGCTGACCGTCGATTTTGACCACACGTGCCTTGATGCCGACCACGGTTGAGTTGGGCGGCACTTCCTGCAATACAACTGCATTCGCACCGATGCGGCTGTTGTCGCCCACGGTGAACGGGCCAAGCACCTTCGCGCCCGTCGAGATCAGCACATTGTTGCCGATCGTCGGGTGGCGCTTGCCTGTGTCGTGGCCGGTGCCGCCGAGGGTTACGCCGTGATAGATCGTGCAGTCGTCTCCGATTTCGGCGGTCTCGCCGATAACAATACCCATGCCGTGGTCGATGAACAGGCGGCGGCCGATGGTCGCGCCCGGATGGATCTCGATGCCGGTCATGTGGCGGGCAAACTGTGAAAGCGCGCGCGCCAGAAAGAAATGCTTGTGTTTGTACAGCCAATGCGCCTGACGGTGGTAGATCAGCGCATGGAACCCCTGATACAGCAGAAAGACCTCGAACGTCGTTCGCGCAGCCGGATCGCGGTCGCGGATCGAGCGCGCGTCGTCAAGCAGTCCTTTGAAAATCATAATGCAATCATCCTATCAAAATACTGTGAATTGAACACACCATACATTATAGACGCTTCCGGCAGAAAATTCAAACCTTTGATTGAAATAAAGAAAAAAAGTGGTATAATGATTAAAGAATGTCGACAAAGAGGTTTTGAAATTATGAAAATTACTGTCATGGGTCTGGGCTATATCGGCCTGCCGACCGCGATCACGCTCGCGGAGGCCGGTTTTGAGGTCTGCGGCTTTGATGTCAACGAGAAAACCATTGAAACATTGCAGGGCGGCCACATCCACATCGTCGAGCCGGGCTTGCAGGAGGCGTTTGAAACTGCGGTAGCGCACGGCCATCTGCATTTTTCGAGCGAGCTAGGTAAGTCCGATGTGTTCTATATCGCGGTACCGACCCCATTCTATCAGGATGAGACCGGCAGCCACAAGGCTGACCTAAAGTACGTCGAGTCCGCCGGCCGTATGGCGGGCAAGCTGCTCGAGCCATCCAATCTGGTCATTTTGGAGTCCACTGTGCCGCCGCACACGAGCGAAATGCTCGCGCGCGTGCTTTCCGAGGAGTCCGGTATCGACATGGACAAGATCCATGTCGCGCACTGCCCGGAGCGTGTCATCCCGGGAAATATGATGTTTGAGCTGAAAAATAACGACCGCATTGTCGGCGCGCGCACGCCGGAAGCGGCAGAGATGGCGGCTTCTATCTATGAAAAGGTGCTGGAAAAGGGCGTTGTGCACAAGACCGACGACCTGACCGCTGAGATGTGCAAGCTGACCGAGAACACCTTCCGCGATGTCAACATCGCGTATGCGAACGAACTGTCGGTCATCTGTGACAAGATGGGTATTGATGTATTCGAGCTCATCAAGCTCGCCAACTGCCATCCGCGCGTCAACATCCTGAATCCGGGCGTGGGTGTGGGCGGCCACTGCATCGCGGTTGACCCGTGGTTCATCTATGAGCAGTTCCCGGCCGAGGCAAAGGTGATCCTTGCTGCGCGTGAGCGTAACGAGAACAAGCCGCGCTTCGTGGCTGAGAAGGTTGTCTCCAAGCTGGCGAAGGTTACAGATACGGTCGGCGTGCTCGGCCTGTCCTATAAGCCGGATGTGGACGATCTGCGCGAGTCCCCGTCGATCGAGCTGTGCCACATTTTGCAGGAAAAGGGCGTCAAGGTGCTGGCCTGTGAGCCGTTTGCAAAGGACAGCGAGGTACAGGGCATCCCGAACGTCTCCTTTGACGAAGTGCTCGAAAAGGCGGATTATCTGGTCGTGACGCTCGGCCACACGCTCTTCAAGGAGAACAAGGACAAGATCGCCGCAAAGCCGTATTACGACTGCGTCGGCTTGATGGAGTAATAAAGTGCAACAGAAAACGGCACAGCGAAAAGCTGTGCCGTTTTTTTATAGAAAAATGCGTGGGTTCAGCGTAAGATTTGCGTAGATAACAGTAGACAGGATAGAGAGAAAGGGGGCAGTGGCATGGATGAGAAAATCCTCGCGCTGCTTTCTGCGCGCGATCCGGAGGGTGTGACGTTGCTGCAAAAGCAGTACGGCCTGATGGTGCGCTATATTGCGCGCGGCATTTTGCGCGATGCGCAGGATATGGAGGAATGCGTCAGCGATGTATGGCTGCGCGTGTGGCAGAAATTCGCTTCGTTTGATCCGGCAAAGGGAACGCTTGCCGCGTGGGTGACTGCGATTGCGCGAAACGCAGCGGTCGACCGGTTGCGCCGTCGGCGCGCGCCGGACGAAGCTTGGGATGAACAGGCGGGCGCTGCGCCATCCCCGGAGGAGGAAGTGCTGCGCCGTGAGCGCACGCAGCTTTTGCAAAAGACCGTCGATGCGCTGAGCGCTGCCGAACAGCTGCTGTTTTACCGTAAGTATTACTATTTGCAGTCCACCGCGCAGATCGCGGCGGAAATGGGAATGACCGAGCGGGCTGTCGAGGGACGGCTGTACCGTCTGCGCCGCCGTTTGCAGAAGGCGTTGGGAGGTGACGCGCTATGACCGGACCGGAACGGGACGAATTTGACCGGATGATCGAGCAGGAGATCGCCGGAACTGTGCCATCGCAGGGTGTGGTGGAAGAGGTCAACCCATGGCGCGAGCCGGTCGGCCGCATTGCGTGGGGATTGGCGCTGACCGGCATCACGCTCAACTTTCTGTATCTGCAATACCTGCTGCCCGCCGTGGGCGTTGTGCTGCAATATCTGGGCTTTCGCGCGCTGCGCCGCAACGGCGTGGACTTCCGGCTGGCGTGGGCGCTTTCTGTTGTGCGGCTGGTTTGGGTGGGCGCGTTTCTGGTGTTGTCGGTCACGCCTTGGCTGCCAACGGGTAATTTGGATATCGGCCTCGGACTGGCGGGCATGGGCATCCAGATTGTGCAGATGCTTGCGCTGCGTGCCGGACTGCGGCAGGTGTGCCGCACGGCGGACATCGAACCGAAGAGCGACCCGCTCAAAGCGGCGGTGTGCTGGGAAGGGTTCATCCTTGTGCTGGCGTTTTCGCCGCTGGCGCACAGCTGGCTGGCCGCGATTCCGATGTTGATTGCCTTTGTGTGCATCGTGCGCGCACTGTTCCGATTGGGCGAGGCGATGGGCGAAGCCGGATACTGCTTTACAGCCGCTCCCGTGCGTCTGAACACGAGCGCGGTGAGATGGGGCTTTCTCGGCGGCTGCCTGCTGCTCATGCTGGCCTTGAGCGTGTGCGTCAACCATCCGCGGCTGGATGCCGCGCCGATGGAGGAGCACGGGGAGACTGAAATCCGGCAGCAGCTCGCTGACCTCGGCCTGCCGGAAGAGGTGCTGGCTGATCTCACGGATGAGGACGTGCGCGCACTGGACGGTGCGTTCCATGTCGCCTGTTGTGCGGAAATGCTGGCGTTTGGCCCGGATTCACAAAGCATAACGCTGTGCGATCAGACCAATGCACCTGAACGTGCGCCGGTTGAGCCAGAGATTCCGCCCAATAAGGATACGATGATTGCATCCACCTATTATATTGAGCTGCCGAAGTACCGCATGGCAGTGCTTGAGCGGTTCGAGTGGGTGCAGGGCAGCGCGTACTGGGGCGATGCATTCTCTGCTTTTGAGAATAGCGATTATGGTTATGAGCTGCTCGGAGGGTGGCTGATGTTCGACAAACAGGGGCAAACCTATATCGCACCCATGCCTGCTTTGTCGAGCGGTACGGTGACGGTAGATGGCTTTTTCGGTGCAGAGACCAGCGAACAGATGAGCGGTGTCATCGCCTATCCGTTCGGCGCAGAAAATCCGCGCGGCTATGTGCTGTATGTCATGCAATTGGATGAAAACCGTACCTTCGGTGGGACGGGCGTTAACTATTATCATCCGGCGCATCCGGTGTGTTTGCCATACAGTCCGCCGCAGGAGCGGTCGTATGACTGGCGTGACCGCCACCGTGCTCAGCATTACACCAATTTTAATACGCAGCTGGAGCGCTCGGCAACGATAGCCTGACGGATTGTGACGATTTTGTGTTTTTGCTTGTATCGCCTTCTTAAAAGTGCTATACTGATTAAAATCTGTTTTGATTACGCAATAAGGAGAGTTAGATATGAGCAAAATGATGCAGCGCGCCGTAGCGCTGGTTGTGATGCTGGTTGTCGTCATGGGCGGTACCATCTGGGGGACGGCAAGCACGACCATCCACTACCGTCCGCTCGATAACGGTGCGCCGGTTGTAATGACGGTTAACGGCGATGAGGTGTGTGCGGATGAATACGCGGGTTACATGCTGTACAACATGTCGTACTATGCCAATATGTATGCGCAGCTCGGCATGAGCGATGTGTGGAACGACGAACATGCCGCGGCAACGCTGGGTTCTTCCATGCCCGCAGCAGCCAAGGACCAGTCGGTATATGCGCGCGTGGTGTTGCAGAAGTTCAATGAGCTGGGTCTCAAGCTGACCTACGATCAGGAAAAGCAGATGACGCAGCTGCGGCAGGATACCATTGATTCGATGAGCTATGACGCTTACGCCAAGCAGATTGCAAACTTCGGCTTCTCGGACCAGAGTTATAGCAACTTTATGTATATCAGCCAGTGCTACAATGCACTCAATGAGTACTATTATGGCGAAAACGGTGCCAATGTGCCGAGCGATGACGAGCTGCGCCAGTATTTTGCCGATAACTATCTGGCGGCAAAGCACATCCTGATCTCGACGGTGGACTCCATGACCGGCGAAACCATCCGCACGGATGCAGAGGCCAAGGCCGAGGCGCAGAAGATTCTCGACCGCATTAACGCGGGCGAGGATTATGACACGCTGATGAACGAATACAGCGAGGATCCGGGTCTGGCCGGCAATCCGGACGGCTACATCTTCACCGAAGGCGATATGGTCACCGAGTTCTACGACGGCGCCAAGGCGCTGGCCGAGGACGAGGTATCCGGTCTGATTAAGTCGGACTACGGCTATCACATCATCAAGCGCGTGCCGCTGGATGTGGACGGCCAGTTCGAGAACTACAAGGGCATGCTGACCACGGCGGTGGCCGGTACGATGGACGATCTGCTGACCCAGTGGATGGAGGAAGCGGACGTACAGACGACCGAGGTGTACGACGAGATCACCTATCAGAATGTGCGCGAATACCTGCCGGCAGACGTGCAGGAGATCCTGAACGCACAGGATGCGGCATCGAACGAAGCTGCCACGGATGAAACGGCAGCAACGGACGACGCAGCGGCAACGGATGATGCAGCCGCCGAGACCGCAGACGCGGCGGAATAATCCAATTACATCGCAAAAAAAGGACGCTTTTCAGCGTCCTTTTTGCTTTTATGCCATCGTCCATGCCAGCGGCGTGCGGCCGAAAAAGCTGTTGTGGAACAAGGCCAGCGCAGCCCATGTCGCGCGGTCGGTTTCGCCGGTCTGCGGCAGCAGCAGCGTGCCCTGTGCCCGGCGCACACCGGCCTCGGTGTCGGCATCGTATTCTCCGGTCAGCGGAACGGGCAGCGCGTTGCCAAAGTGCGGCGCGGCCATGCCCAGCATCAGCTGCAGCACAAAGACCGAGGGGCCTTTGTCGCCGCGCGTGAGCTTGGCATCCGTGCCTGACGGGAAAAAGTCGACCGCGGCGGGCAGCGCATCAAGGTCGGTCAGAATCAGATACGCGGCATAGATCGCCGTCCATGTGTCGTAATTCGCCGTGCCGGTCACGGGCAGACGGTTGCGCCGCTGGAATTCACGCACGGCGGCGGCGGTTTCCGGGCCGAAGATCCCATCAGGGGTCAGCGGCTGCACCGCGCCTTGCGCCTGTTGGATGCGGCGCAGAAAGCGCTGCAAATCGTAAATATGCGTCCTGCGTTGGCTGTCGGTATACATCAGGTGGTCGCCTCCTCTCCAATCGGATAGCCCGGATATTGTCCTTCGTTGGTCTGCGAGGATACCAGCACGTCGCGCGCGAGCAGCGTCATCTCCTCCCATGTCAGCGGGCCGATCGCACCGGTGGCGGGCAGGCCGGAGATCGACTGGATGACCGAGACCGCGTTCCGTGTCGCGGGGCCGAAGATGCCGTCGACTGCGACCGAGGGCACCTCGGGATAGCCGCGTGCGATGATGTTGATCAGCTCCTGCGCTTCGCGCACGGCTTCGCCGCGCATGCCCTCGACGAGGAAAATATCCGGCAGACCGGCAACCTCACCCAGAAAGCCCTGATCGGGCTGCACGGCCAGCACGGATTGATAGGTGGATACCAGCGTGTTCCATGTGGTGCGGCCCACAATGCCGTCCACGGTCAGTCCCATCATGCGCTGATAGGCCTCGACCGCTTCGCGTGTGCGCGGGCCGAAAATGCCGTCGATTTGGTCGACCTGCCAGCGCGGCAGCTGGTCGTAATACTCGCCCACGATGGCGAGAAAGTACTGCAAAAGCTGCACGCCCGGGCCGGTCGAGCCTTCGCGCAGCGTTTCGGGGAACTGGCGGGAAATCTCATCGAGCAGCAGCCCCTCGCTGTCCAGCTCACTCAGGCGCTTGACATTGTTGTAGATGAACGCGATGCGGTACCATGTCGCGCGGCCGACGATGCCGTCCACGCCGAGGTTGAACTGCTTTTGGAAAGCGCGCACCGCGCGTTCGGTGTCCGCGTCATAGATGCCGTCGACCGGATAGATTTTCGGGATGTTGGGATAGTTGGTCGAAATGCGGTTTAAGCGGTTCTGGATGGTGCGCACCTCTTCGGACACATCGCCCAGCCGGAAGGTCACGCCCGGCCACGAGCCGCCGAGGTTGGGCGCAATGGGTGCATTTCTCACAATATTGATATCATCTCCATAGTAATATCGCACAATTTCCTCCGCGGTCATGCCCTGCTCGGCCAGCGGTACGGTTCCCCATTGGCTCAGGCCACCGGGGCAGGTGACCGTCGTGCCGTTGCAGTATTGGGCAAACAGCGGCTCGATGGCGTCACCGCGGGTCAGATAGCTGTTGAACATATCGTCCACAATGGTGGAAATATTCTCGAAAATGTCGCGCCCGGGGACAAAGGACTGGTCATAGCGCGTGGAGTTGGTGATATCGAAGTCATAGCCCTGTGCGCGGTACCACTCGGTGAATACGCGGTTGAGCGCATAGGAGATCTGCGCGTAGATATTGGCGCGGATGGCTTCTTCCGGCCACGTCGGATAAATCTCGGACGAAGCAACGTTTTTGATGTAATCGGCAAAGGGCACGGTGACGTTCTGCGCGTCGGATGAGGGCGGGCCCAGATGCACCGTGATGGTTTCCGGGATGGTCACCGGGGATTGGGACAAAACGGATCACTCCTCTGCATTGAGATCGGTTTGGTCGTGGTAGAGCACCTGCGGCTCGCCCGTGGCGGTCAGGTCGGACTGGGTGGGGGACTGATTTTCCGGCAGCGGTGTCAGCGGCACGGGCAGCACGGCGGGCACGCCGGAGAACATGGTCACATGCAGCGCAGTGACCGGGGTGTAGCCCGGGTGCGTGACCTCTACGGTGTAGACCGCATAGGGCAGGCCGCCGTCCGGCGTCATGGAGTTGGAGCGCGGCGGGGTGGGCAGCGTCATGGGCGGCGTCATGCCGCCCGCATCCGTGCGCACCGAGTAAATGAGGTCGCGCGCGCCGGTCTCGTCCGCTGCGGTGGATACCGTGACCGAAGCATCGGCCACCGGCAGCGCGCCGAGCGCGGTCGTAACGACTACGCGCAGCACAGCGGAATCTTTGGTGGGATTGGGCATGGACAAAACCTCCTTGTCAAGCGGGGGTGGGATGGATTATACTATCCATAAGACAGAGGGAAAGGCAGGAAAAACAGATGCAGGACGAAAAAACATTGCTCGCCATGTGCGAGGAGCAGGAAGAACGGCTGCAATTTGCGCATTTCTCCCGCGCGGATGCGTTGGAGCTGGGACTAAAGCTGCATGAAAATGCGAAAAAACAGCCGGTTCCGGTCGCAATTGAGATCACGGTCAACGGTCTTGTGGTGTTCCGGTATTTTCCGGACGGCGCGCTGCCGGACAGCGAGCTGTGGCTTGTGCGCAAGCGCAATTCGGTTGCACTGATGGAAATGTCCTCGCTGCATTTTCTGGCATGGCTGGAGCAGAACGGCGAAACGCTGGAAAGCCGTAAGCTGCCGCCGAACGAATACGCTGCGGGCGGCGGAGGCTTCCCGATCCGCGTGCGCGGTACGGGCGTGATCGGTTCGATCTGCGTATCCGGCCTGCCCGATCATATGGAGGATCATCGGCTGGTGGTGGAAACGCTTGCCGAATTTCTGGCCTGAGCGCCGCAGGAAATGACCGCAAAGCGGTCATTTCCTGTTTTCGCCGCCGCACAGCATCCAGTCACACCAGACACACCTTATACTGCCGCAGCCAGCGGTCGATCTGGATGATATAGGCGAAAATCTGCGGGGTGCGCATGAGTTGACCGTACCACGGTTCCGCCAGACTTTCCGGCTTTTCCATGAGCGCTTCGACTGCGGCATGGTTAAACAGATGCGCGGCAATGGAGTCGCTGTCCTCAAAAATGCGGCGGACATAGTCCGCGCACAGACGGGTGTAGGCCGGATGGAAGGTCTTGGGATAGGGGCTTTTTTTGCGCACGACGATTTCCTCCGGCAGTTCGTGCGCAAATGCGCGGCGCACAACGCCTTTTTCCCGTCCGTCCAGCGCCTTGAAATCCCATGGCATGTTATAGGCATACTCGACAATGCGGTGGTCGCAGAAGGGAACGCGCACCTCCAGACCGGAATACATGCTCATGCGGTCCTTGCGGTCGCGCAGCGTTGCAGCAGGATACCGACCGGAGAAAATCAGAAATGTGTAAAAATCCGCGAAAAAAAGGGTATACAGCGCGCGCGAAAAATGTTATGCTTTTAACAAGAACTTATGAGGATGAAACGGACAAGGAAGAGCAAGAGCATGGAACTTTTGAAAGAACGAATCAGGAAAGACGGCGTCATCAAAGAGGGAAATGTGCTGAAGGTGGATAATTTCCTCAATCACCAGATGGATATTGCGTTGTTCAACGAGATCGGCAAGGAATTCAAGCGGCGGTTTGCCGATGTCAAGGTGGACAAAATTCTGACCATCGAAGCCTCCGGTATCGGCATTGCGGCGATTGTGGCGCAGTATTTCAGCGTGCCGGTGGTGTTCGCCAAAAAGTCGCAGTCGATCAATCTGGACGGCACCATGCTGTCCGCGCCGATCGAATCGTTTACCCACAAGCGCAAATACGAGGTCATTGTGGCCAGCCGCTTTTTGCAGCCGGGTGAAAATGTGCTCATCATCGACGATTTTCTGGCCAACGGCTGTGCGGCGCTCGGCCTGTGCCAGATCATTGAAGCGGCGCACGCCACGGTTGCGGGCATCGGCATCGTAATCGAAAAGGGCTTCCAGTGCGGCGGCAAGATGCTGCGTGAGAAGGGCTTGCGCGTCGAGTCGCTGGCCATCGTGGACGGTATGGATGCCGAAACACAGACCGTGCGCTTCCGGGACGACTGAAAACATGAAAAACCGGCTGATATAGCCGGTTTTGTCTTTTGCGGCGGCGTGATACGGTGGCGGCTTGCGTCAAACAAGACAAGAGAAGTCGCCCGGATGCGCGGTCTGTTGGCTTATTTGTAGAAAATGCGGGCTTGGAGCAAAAAAACAGCAAAAGCAGGTGGGAGCATGCGTCTGTTTTTGTTATAATAAAAGCGCTTCATTTCACAAAACGGTAAGCAGGGAGGATAAAATGGAAAAAGAAAAGCAGAAAAACGGTGCGGCGCCGGAAAAAGAGTTTTTCGGGCCGTATGACTTTCATGCCAAGCTGCCGCTGGGACAGGCGATCCCGCTGGGTCTGCAGCATGTGCTGGCAATGTTTGTGGGCAACCTAACCCCCATCCTCATCATCACAAGCGCATGCGCCGCGATGAGCGACGCGGAGCAGTTCGCGGCGATTCAGGTATCGCTGTTGCAGAACGCAATGCTGATTGCAGGTATTGTAACGCTGGTGCAGTTGTTCGCCATCGGCCCCATTGGCGGCAAGGTGCCGATTATCATGGGCACCAGTTCGGGCTTTATCGGCGTGTTCCAGAGCGTGGCCAACGTCATGGGCGGCGGCATTCTCGCCTATGGCGCGATGATGGGCGCCTCCATCATCGGCGGCCTGTTTGAGGGCGTGCTGGGCTTCTTCCTCAAGCCGCTGCGCCGGTTTTTCCCCGCGGTGGTGACCGGTACGGTGGTGCTGTCCATCGGTCTGTCGCTCATCAGCGTGGGCGTGGCCTCGTTTGGCGGCGGTTCGGGCGCGCAGGATTACGGCTCGGTCGAAAATCTGCTGGTCGCGCTGGCGGTGCTGGTCGTTATTTTGATTTTCAAGCACTTCACCAAGGGCGTTTTGAGCTATTCGTGCATCCTGCTCGGCATTATTTTCGGCTATGTGCTGTGCGCGGTGCTGCCGTTGTTTATCTCGCCCACCGGCGTGACCGCCGAGGGCGTGGAGTACACCAAGGCGTGGGTGCTGAATTGGGACAAGGTAGCGCAGGCCAGCTGGTTTGCCGTGCCGGAAATCATGCCGGTGCCGATTGTGTTTGACGTGCGTGCAATCGCACCCGTTATGATTATGTTCATCGTCACCGCGGTCGAGACCGTGGGTGATATTTCGGGCGTCATGGAGGGCGGTATGGGCCGCGAGGCGACCGATAAGGAGCTGTCCGGCGGCATCATCTGCGACGGCCTCGGTTCCTCCTTTGCCGCTGTGTTCGGCGTGCTGCCCAACACCTCGTTCAGCCAGAACGTCGGTCTGGTCACGATGACCAAGGTCGTTAACCGTTTCGCGCTGGCATGCGGTGCGGTGTTCCTCATCCTGTGCGGTCTGTTCCCCAAGCTGGCGGCGATTGTGTCCATCATGCCGCAGAGCGTGCTCGGCGGCGCAGCGGTTATCATGTTCTCGTCCATCGTGATGAGCGGTATCCAGCTCATCACCCGTGAGCCGCTGACCGCGCGCAGCATGACCATCGTTTCGGTGGCACTCGGTCTGGGTTACGGTCTGGGCGCGAACAGCGCAGTGCTGGCTGGTCTGCCGCAGGCAGTGCGGCTGGTGTTCGGCGGTTCGGGCATCGTTCCGGCGGCGTTCGTTGCGATTCTTCTGAACGTGCTGCTGCCCAAGGAAAAACCGGCAGAAAACTGAAAATGAGATTCAAAAAAGCTCCTCTGCATCATGCAGAGGAGCTTTTTGCTATTTGGCCTTTCCGTAGTGGTACACGCCGCGCAGACGGACCAGATAGCGGATGGAAACCAGAATACCGAGCAGCTCAGCGGCGGGTACGGCCAGCCACACACCGATTTCTCCCAGAAGCAGGGGCAGAAGCAGAAGCATGCCGACCAGAAACACCAGCGTGCGGGCAAAGGAGATGATCGCCGAAACGCGTCCGTCAGAAAAAGCAGTGAACAGCGAGGAGGCGAAAATGCTCACGCCCATAAACAGGAAGGACACCGCGTAAATCGGGAAGCCCTCAATCGTGATGGCGAACACGCGGCTGCCCGCGTCGGTAAACAGAGCAAGGCTTGGTCGGATGACCGCAAGCGACAGCGCGGTGCAGAACACCGAGCACAGGATGACAAAGCCGATACAGTAGCGGAACAGCCGCCGCAGCTGCGGCGTATCCTGCGCGCCGTATTTATAGCTGAACACTGGGGCCACGCCCATCGAGAAGCCGAAAAACACGGCGGTGAACACAAACTGGAAATACAAAACGATGGTGATGGATGCAACGCCGTCCTCGCCCCAATAGTGCAGGAAAATCAGGTTGAACAGATAGGTCGTGATGGCGTTGGCGATGTTGGTGACCATTTCGGAAGAGCCGTTAGCGCAGGCGAACAGCAGCATGCGCCAGTCCGTGCGTGGACGGACGAAAAACAGCGTGCCGCGCCGGTTCCATGTGAAGAAGATCAGCCCGACCACGGCGGGGACGAGATAGCCCAGCCCCGTGGCGACGGCCGCACCCGCGATGCCCCAGTGCAAGCGCGCGATGAACACATAGTCCAGCACAATGTTGGTCAGGCCGCCGCCTACGGTCGCAGCAAGGCCCAGTCCGGGGCGTCCCGCGGTGATGAACAGCGTCTGGAACGTGGTTTGCAGGAAAAACGCGGGCGAAAACAGCATCAGCACCCGCGCATAGGTGCGGCACAGGTCAAACTGCGCCTCGCTTGCCCCGAGCGCAGCAATGATCGGGTCGAGGAAAAAGATGGCCGCCAGCAAAAACACCAGACTGACCGCGACCGACACCGTAATCAGAAACGAGAAGTTGTGCCGCGCCTTGTCCTCGTCACCCTCACCCAGCTGCCGCGCAATGACCGCGCTGCCTCCTGAAGCGAGCATGATGCCCAACGCCATCTCCAAGCAGTTAAGCGGATAGGTCATGTTGACAGCCGATAGCGCGAGCGTGCCGACATAGCGGGAAATAAACATGCCGTCCACGATGGTATACATGGAGAGGAATACCATCATAATGATATTGGGCAGCGCAAAGCGCATCAGCGAAGGCAGGGTAAACTGCCGCGCGAGCGCATTATTCTCCGGCATGACTGCGCACCTCCTCGTCCAGCCGTTCCACAAAGGCGAGATTGCATTGCACAAAAATATCGGTCAGCGGCTGCCCGAGCGAACGCAACGCGCGCGTTTCCATTTCGTACAGCTCGTGCAGGCAGCTGTCGGCGTAAGCGCGGCCGGATTCGGTCAGGCAGACCACCTTCTGCTTGCTGGCAGGCAGCGGTTCAAAACTGATGTAGCCCAGCCGCTCCAGCTCTTTGATGACCGTATTGACCGTCTGCTTCGGGATGAGCCATTCGTCTGCAATCTGTTTTTGCGTGCATTTGCGCGACTGGCCGAGTGCGTAAAGCGTCATCATGGTGTTGTAGCTCATGCCGTGCCGCTTGGCCCAGGTGCGGTACAGTTCGGTCATCTTGCAGATGCAGGTGTTGAGCTGCTCCATTTTGGCGCGCAGTTCCATAAATGCTTTCCTCCATAGTCCGAATTCGGATTATAGTATAGTACGGTTTCAGACTAAAGTCAAGCGGGGAAAATACAAATGCGGTTTCTGTGGAAAAATAGTGGAAACCGCTTTGGAAAAGCGGTCCGATATGATATAATGACTGCAAAGAGACCGGAAATTGTATGGCAGAGACCAAATGCCGGACGCTGAAAAACGCCCAAGGGGGAGCAGGCGTCGATGCGGCAAAAGACGGAAACTGAGGACGGAAGGATGGGAAAGGTGCTTTCGATCAATCAATATGTACGGGCGCAAAGTCTGGACGAGGCTTACGCGCTTTGTCAAAAGAAAAATAATGTGGTGCTGGGCGGCATGCTGTGGCTCAAGATGCACAAGCGGCAGGTCGGTACAGCGATCGACCTGTGCGATCTGGGACTGGACAAAATCGAGGAAACCGAAACCGAATACCGCATCGGCGCGATGGTGCCGCTGCGTGCGCTCGAACTGCATGAGGGATTTGCGAAACTGACGCAGGGCGCGATGGAGGAAGCGGTCAAGCATATTGTCGGCGTGCAGTTCCGCAACTGCGCGACGCTGGGCGGCAGTTTGTGGGGGCGGTTCGGCTTTTCCGATGTGCTGACGCTGTTCCTCGCGCTGGATGCGCGGGTCGTGCTGCACCACGCGGGCGAGATGCCGCTTGCGGACTTTGCGGCGCTGCCGCGCACGACGCGCGACATTTTGACCGAGGTCATCGTGCCCAAAACGGCGCGGCGGGTGGTCTATCTGTCCCAGCGGAATATTTCGACCGATTTCCCCGTGCTGACCGTGGCGCTCGCCGCACAGGACGGGAAATATACTTGTGTCGTCGGCGCGCGGCCGATGCCCGCAGTCGTTTTCACGGACGAAAAGGGCATTCTGGCGCAGGGCATCACCGAGGACAGCGCACGCGCTTTTGCGGAGGATATCGCATCCCGCGCGGTGCTGGGCGGCAACATGCGCGGCAGCGCGGACTACCGGCGCGAGATCTGCAAGGTGCTGGTGCGCCGCGCGGCGATGGCGCTGGCAAAGGAGGGATAAGGCATGGAGATCAAACTGACACTCAACGGCAAGCCGCTGACCGCGGAAATCGACGCGGACACGCTGCTGATCGACTTTGTGCGCGCGCATGGCTGCGATTCGGTCAAGCGCGGCTGCGAAACCGCAAACTGCGGCCTGTGTACCGTGCTGCTGGACGGCACGCCGGTGCTGTCGTGCAGCGTGCTGGCGGCGCGCGCGGCAGGCCATCAGGTTCAGACGCTGGAGGGCTTGCAGGAAGAAGCCGAGGACTTTGTCGGCTTTATCGCCGATCAGGGCGCGGAGCAGTGCGGCTTCTGCAATCCCGGCTTTGTGATGAATACGATCGCGCTTTTGCGCGAGAACCCCGACCCGACCGACGATGAAATCCGCGCCTATCTCGCGGGAAACCTGTGCCGCTGCTCGGGCTATGAGGGACAGCTGCGCGGCATCCGCGCTTATCTGGACAGCCGAAAGGGGGATGCATGATGGCGGAGACGAATTTTCGCGTAGTCAGTCAGCCGGTACGCAAAAAGGACGCCATGCAGCTGCTGCTGGGCAAGCCCGCCTATGTGGATGATGTGACCCCGCGGGGCTGTTTGGTGGTCAAGGTGCTGCGTTCTCCGCACGCGCATGCGCTGATTGAAGAGATCAACACGGATATTGCATGCAAGGTGCCGGGTATCGAGTGCATTTTCACTTACAAGGACGTGCCGCAAAAGCGGTTCACCATGGCGGGGCAGACCTTCCCCGAGCCGTCGCCCTACGACCGGCTGATTCTTGACCAGCGCGTGCGCTTTGTGGGCGATGCGGTGGCGATTGTAGCAGGCGAGAACGAAAAAGCGGTTGATAAGGCGATAAAGCTCATCAAAGTGAAATATCAGGTGCTGGAACCGGTTTTGGATTTCCACAAGGCAAAGGATAACCCGATTCTGGTGCATCCGGAGGACAATTGGCGGGCGCTCTGCCCAGTCGGCGCGGACAACCAGCGCAACCTGTGTGCGAGCGAATGCGGCAGCCATGGCGATGTGGATGCGGTGCTGGCGGACTGTGATGAAGTGGTGGAGCACACCTATCACACCAAGGCCTGCCAGCAGGCGATGATGGAGACCTTCCGCACCTATACCGAGATGGACCACTACGGGCGGCTGCACATCATTTCCTCGACGCAGATCGTGTTCCATGTGCGCCGTATCATTGCAAATGCGCTGGATATCCCGAAGAGCAAGATTCATGTCGAAAAGCCGCGTATCGGCGGCGGATTCGGCGCGAAGCAGTCGGTCGTAGCCGAGGTATATCCCGCGCTGGTGACGTGGAAAACCGGCAAGGCAGCCAAGATGATCTATTCCCGCGAGGAATGCCAGATCGCAGGCTCGCCGCGGCATGAAATGGAAGTCCGTGTGCGCGTCGGCGCGAACAAGGATGGCGTCATCCGTGCGATTGACGTCTATACGCTGTCTAATACGGGTGCATTTGGCGAGCACGGCCCGACCACAGTCGGCCTGTCCGGGCACAAGTCCATCCCGCTTTATACCGGCAACCTGGAGGCGCACCGCTTTGCCTATGATGTGGTGTACACCAACGTGCAGGCGGCAGGCGCGTATCGCGGCTACGGCGCAACACAGGGCATTTTTGCGGTCGAAAGCGCGGTCAGTGAGTTGGCCGACCGCTTGGGGATCGATCCGGTCGCCATCCGCGAGCGCAACATGGTGCGCGAGGGGCAGATCATGCACGCCTATTATAATGAACCCGCCAGCGCCTGTGCGCTCGACCGCTGCATGGCGCGCTGCAAGGAGCTGTTCGGCTGGGATGAGAAATATCCCGTGCGCGACATGGGAAACGGCAAGGTCCGCACCGCGGGCGTAGCAATGGCGATGCAAGGCTCTGGCATTTCGGGCGTGGACGTCGGTTCCGCTACTATCAAGCTGAGCGATGAGGGCTTCTATAACCTGTCCATCGGTGCGGCGGATATGGGCACGGGCTGCGACACCATTCTGGCGCAGATGGCGGCCGAGTGTCTGGATTGCTCGGTGGATGATATCGCGGTGTTCGGCGCGGATTCGGATGCGTCGCCCTACGATTCCGGCTCGTATGCGTCTTCGACGACCTATATCACCGGTAAGGCGGTTGAAAAGGCGTGTGCGCAGCTGAAAGAAAACCTGTGCAAAATCGCGGCGGACATGCTAGGCTGCGGCGTGGATGAGGTCGAATTTGCGGGTCGTGCGGTGCGCAAACTCGACGGTACGGGTGAGGTTTCGCTCTTCGATATCGCAACCAAGTCGATGTGCGGCAATGAGACCGCCGTGCAGGCGACTGCTTCGCATTCGTCGCCTGTCTCGCCGCCGCCGTTCATGGTCGGTATGGTCGAGATCGAGCTGGACAAGGAAACCGGACAGGTCGATGTGCTGGATTATGTCGCGGTCGTGGACTGCGGCACGCCGGTCAACCCCAACCTTGCCCGCGTGCAGACCGAGGGCGGTCTGGTACAGGGCATCGGCATGGCTCTCTTCGAGGATGTGACCTACGAGCCGACCGGACGCATCGTGGAAAACTCCTTTATGCAGTACAAAATTCCGACGCGGCTGGACATGGGTAAGCTGCGGGTGGAATTTGAGTCGAGCTATGAGCAGAGCGGCCCGTTCGGCGCAAAGTCGATTGGTGAAATCGTCATCAACACGCCTTCGCCCGCGCTGGCGCATGCCATCGCGCACGCGACCGGCGTTTGGCACCGTGAGCTGCCGATCACACCGGAAAAGGTGCTTTGGGGCATCAAAAAGGGACAAGCATGAAGCATATCCTGTTTTTAGCGTCGGGCAACAGCCGCCGCTTTGGAGAAAACAAGCTGCTGCATGTGTTGGACGGCAAGCCGCTCTACCGGCACGGACTGGACATGCTGGCGGAACTCACGCGAGAGCGGGAGGACTGCACGTTGACCGTGGTTTCCCGCTATGCGGTGGTGCGCGCGGGCGCGCAGGCGCTTGGTGTGCGCGCGGTGGACAGCCCGGAGAGCGAAAAGGGATTGTCCTACACCATCCGCGCGGGGCTGGATGCGCTCACCTTGCAGGACGGCGATTTTATCGTGTTTGTCGTGGCCGACCAGCCGTATCTGACCGCCGAGACGGTCGCGCGTCTGATGGATGCGGCAGGTCCCGGCGTGCGCATGGCGCGCGTGGTATTCGGAGAGCGGCGCGGCAATCCCAACCTGTTTTGCGCGGCGCTGGTATCCGATTTGCGCGCACTCGAGGGCGACGAGGGCGGTCGGGAGCTGCTGCGCGGCGCGGACTGCGTGCTGGTGCAGGCAGGGAGCGAGCGGGAATTATATGATGTGGATACGGTGTCCGACTTAAATGGATGAAGCAAGGCCCGTCGCAGAAGTTTTTCTTCTGCGGCGGGCTTTTTTTGTTTAGTGGTATAGCGATCAGTCGCCGTATGGCGCGCGGAACACCACTTCGATGGTATCCTCTGCGACCAGTACGCGTTCGATGGCCGCTTTAGCGATTTGCTTTTTTTCTGCGATGGTGTAGGACGGCCATTCGTCCAGCACAGCGGCAAAGAACGGTTCGAGGTCGGTCGGCTGGTTTTGGTACAGCAGCACGTCGCGTTGAGCTTTGCAGGCGCGTAGTTCATCGTTTTCTCGGTGGATCTGCGCGGAGATGATATGTATCACATCAGTTTCTTGAATGTAGGCAAGGTTTTGCGTCAGCTGACCGATGGTTTCCTCATGCTGGGCGATGGAGATTTCCAGCCGGTTGACCTGTGCGCTGCGCCGCTGCGGTGCCTGAAGCGGTATCGCGCGGTAGCTGCGCAGAAAATGCAGCAGCCGAGCTTCCACCACGCCCTCGATCTGCTCGAGCGTAACCGTTTTGCTGCGGCCGGGGCAGACTGTGCCGCCGCGCTTGCGACCGCCGCAGTTGATATAGTGTCCGTGCATGCCGCCGGGTTTGTTGACAACCGTGATGGCATAGCCGCACTTTGCGCACTTCATCAGGCCGGAAAGCCAGCTGTGTGAGCCGGAACCGCTGCTTTTGAGCGCCCGGTTCCGGTCGAGCTTGTGCTGCACTTCCAGCCAGAGGGCAGCATCCACCAGTCCTTCATGCGGGGCAAGTGTGATGCAGCAGGCCGATAAATCCGTGAATTTTCGTCCGGTCTGCTGCCGTTCGGACGGTGCGTGCGCGCGCGGTGCATAGCAATAGCACCCGCGATGCTGGTCATAGGTCTCAATCGGGTCGTTCATGGTTGCTCCTTTCCCTTGCAGATACCGGTAGACCGCCGCGTCTGCCTGCACAAACGCGGGGTTGCGCAGCAGGCGGCCGAGCGGGAGCGTCGACCAGCTGCCGCCGCGTGCGGTGCGGTGTCCATGCGCATTGAGCCATCGGACGAGTGAGCCCAGCGTTTCCCCGTCCTGTGCATAACGCTCGTAAAGCGTGCACATCAGCGCGGCCTGCTCGGGCTGGGGGACATAGCAGGCGGTGTGTTTGCCATCGACCATCGTTTGCCCTTTGGCAAAGCCGAACGGCGGACGGCCGCCCAGATACATGCCGTTTTTTGCGCGGGCGTAGTAGTTGTCGGTGACGCGCCGCTGGATGGTTTCGCGCTCGAACTGGGCAAACACCATCATGATCTGCGCCATGACCGTGCCGGACGGGCTGTCGTCCAGCGTGATGCCCTCGGTGACCGACTGGAAATGCACGCCTTTGGCGGACAGGCGGCTGCACAGTCCGGTAAAATCGTGGACAGAACGGCTGATGCGGTCGAGCCGGTAGACCAGAATTTTGTCGATCAGCCCGTCTTCCGCGTCGGTCAGAAGCTGCTGGAGGGCAGGCCGGTCGATGTTTTTGCCCGAAAAGCCCTTGTCGGTGTATACCTTGCAGCTTTCCAGTTCGCGTGCGGTCAGTGCGTCGCGGCAGAGCTGCGCTTGCTGCTCGACCGAAATGCTGTCCGCCCGTTCGACCGATTGGCGGGTGTACACGGCGACCATGCAGCAACCTCCTTTCCTGTGGTATGCGCGAGTGGTTACGGATTGGGCAGCGATCGGTCAAACCCTTGGCGGATGCGCGCAATCTGCGCTTTGAGCGCGCCCGGCGTCAGCGCCGCGCTGCCGGTGGAGACGGTTGCGGTTGTGGTCATGGGGAAAACCTCCTTGATTAGTGAAAGTGGGGAAATAAACGCGTGATTGCTCTGGTATTTTTGTGCTGGTTTGATATAATACGAATATAGGGATCGTCAAAATTGGTATGGAATGAGAAATGATGTGGGGAGGAACGCTTTTGCGCTCTGTTTGCGGAGCGGGGAGCGGTGTGCTATGAAAGAACGAGTAAAGAACGGCAGTTTGCTGGCGCTGGCGATCATCGGGATTTTGTTGATTGCCTTTTCACTGTATGGGCTGTTTTCGCAGCTTTGGGTGAAATGGCTCGACGGCAGAGAGGATGAGCCGGTGCAGACGGAAACCGCGCAGGAAGAGGTTTTGCCGGACGAAGAAATGCAGGCGCAGCCGATTGCGCCGACGGACAGCGCCGATGTGCCGGCGCCGGAGGAGGAACTGTACCAGCCGGGAGACAATCCGGATATTGATGAAGCAATCCGCGAGGAGCTGAACCGCATCCTGAACGAAACCGCCTTTTCCTACCACAACGATACGGGCAGGAACAAGGGGTATGCGGGCGAGCACCGCGCCAGCTTCACCAATCAGACCGATGTGGATTTCGGCACGATCCAATTGGAGATTTCGCTCTACAAGCTGGACAATCCGCGGCAGTACGGGGATGATGCAACCATTCCGGACGAGCCACTGGAGGTACATAATGCCTATGTTGGGCCGCTGGCCGCAGGGGAAACCGTTCCCCTATCCTTCACATCGGATACAGATGACTATAACTACTTCCTGTTCGGCTATGGCTATACCTTGGAGGAGTAGATGATCGGCTGCGGTATCCTTGTGCAACGCTTCGTTCGAGCAAGGTTGCCATAAACCAGTCCAGATTGAGCACGAACATTTCGCGCATGCGCGCATCCTTTTTGCTGTCGGTCGGCAGCTTTTCGGCGCGGCGGCAGGTGGCGAGATAGTGCTCGCGGACAAATTCCGCGCCGTCCCGCACGATGCCGGGTGCGAGCAGGCCGAGTCGCAGATCGACCGAGCGCGACCACGGGAAGGTGTCCTCGAACAGGATTTCCTCGCGGTGGTACCACGGGTAGCCGCCGAACAGCTCGTCGGCGCACTCGCCGGACAGGCACACGGTCGTGCCGCCCTGCTTGACTGCCGCGCAGAACAGCAGCAGCGAGGAGTCCACGTCCGCCATGCCGGGCAGGTCGCGCGCGTCGGTCGCGGGCAGGAGCGCGGCGCACAGGGCGTCCGGCTCGATAACAACGTTATGATGCTGCGTGCCGAGCGCCGAGACCATCATTTGGATGAACTCATCATCGCTGGTGGGTTGGAAGCTGTTTTTGGTGAAGTATTTGTCGTTGTCACGGTAATCGACCGACCAGGTATGCAGCGTTTCGCCCCGCGCGGCGTAATCCTTGGCGGCCAGCATGGACAGAATGGAGGAATCCAGTCCGCCCGACAGGAAGCAGGCAAGCGGGACATCGGACACCAGCTGCCGCTTTGCCGCGTCGCAGATCAGTTCGTGCGTGCGCTCGATGGTTTGCTCAAGGGTGTCGGTGTGCTCCCGTGCTTCCAGCTTCCAATAGGTGTGGTCGGTGTAGCCCTCGGGGGTAAGCACCGCGTAATGTCCGGGCAGCAGCGAGTCGATCTGCCGAAATACGCCGGACGCGGGCGGCCGCGCGGGGCCCAGCAGCAGTACGGCGCGCAGGCCGTCCTCATCGACCTCGGGCTCGATGGCCGGATGGCACAGCACCGCGCCAATCGTTGAGCCGAACACGATGCCGTCCTGCATGTGAGCAACAAACAGGGGTTTGACGCCCAGCCGGTCACGGCACAGGACGAGCCGCCGCTCCTTTTTCTGCCAGATGGCGAATGCGAAAATGCCGTTGAGCCGCTGGAATGCGTCTGTGTCCCATTCGAGGAAGGCGTGCAGCAGCACCTCAGTATCCGAATGGCCGCGGAATGTGTGCCCGCGTGCGATTAAGTCTTTTCGTATTTCTTCTGTATTATATAACTCTCCGTTATATACCAGCACGGTATTTCCGTCGGGTGCGTGCATGGGCTGCGCGCCGCCGTCCGGGTCAATGACGATCAGGCGGCGGTGGACGAGCACCGCGTCCGCATCCTGATAGTCGCCCGACGCATCCGGGCCGCGCGGCGTCAGGCTGCGCTGCATGCGTTCTGCCGCTGCGGCATAGCGGCGCGCGTCATGTTCATAATCGACAAAGCCGCCGATTCCACACATAGACTTTTCCTCCTTATATAATAGCCTTCTCTGCTTCTTATGCGGGAGCGGCGCGGAATATGTGAAAAACCGCTCGAATATGGTGTGAGATGCCGGCCATGCATATACAAAATGCAAACAAAAGCCGGGATTCCACACAGGGTAAAAAGAGGGAACTGCAATGGAAAAAATCGGGTCGAAAATCTCACGCAAAAGTGTGTTAAATCCTTGACATATTCTCGGCAAACGATATAATAGAAATAGACATGCTCCAAAGTAGGGTGTTGGCTTAGGACACAGCGCTGCGGCCCATGGGCATCGGGCGCTGTGTTTTTCTGTACACCCGCGAATATTTTTTGGGAGGTATATGGCATGGATTTTAGGCTTACAAAAGAAGAAGCACTGTTCCAGAAGATGTGCCGTGAGTTCGCGCTTAACGAAGTTGAGCCGCTCGCAGCCGAGATCGACGAGCAGGAGCGCTATCCGGAAGAGACTGTCCAGAAGCTGATGAAGTACGGCCTGATGGGCATTCAGTTCCCGAAGGAAGTCGGCGGTTCCGGCGGTAACTACGTCTGCTACTCGATCGCGATCGAAGAGATGAGCCGCGTTTGCGGTACCACCGGCGGCATCATGTCTGCGCACGGCACGCTGGGCGCATGGCCGATTTACGCATTCGGTACCGAAGAGCAGAAGGAAAAGTGGCTCCGCCCGCTCATCGAGCCTAAGGAAGGCGCGAAGATCGGCGCATTCGGCCTGACCGAGCCGAACGCTGGTACCGACTCCGCTGCACAGCAGACCATCGCTGAGAAGCAGGCGGACGGTTCTTACATCCTCAACGGCACCAAGGTGTTCATCACCGGCGGCGGACGCGCGGATACTTACGTTGTTTTTGCTATGACCGA
The DNA here is from genome assembly GCF_963927765.1 of uncultured Agathobaculum sp. Lineage (NCBI taxonomy): Bacteria > Bacillati > Bacillota > Clostridia > Eubacteriales > Butyricicoccaceae > Agathobaculum > uncultured Agathobaculum sp. The sequence continues at coordinate 33,180 of NZ_CAWVCU010000036.1, forward strand.
TAAGTCCAAGGGCAACAAGGGCATTTCTGCTTTCATCGTTGACAAGGACGATCCGGGCTTCTCCATCGGCAAGATCGAGCACAAGATGGGCATCCGTGGTTCTCAGACCGCTGAGCTGATCTTTGAAGACGTGCATTTGCCGGCTGACCGTCTGCTCGGCAAGGAGAACGGTGGCTTTAAGATTGCTATGATGACGCTGGACGGCGGCCGTATCGGCATCGCTTCCCAGGCACTCGGCATTGCGCAGGGCGCTCTGGACAAGGCGATCCAGTACATGAAGGAGCGCGTTCAGTTCGGCAAGACGCTGGACAAGTTCCAGGGCCTGCAGTGGATGGTAGCCGATATGTACACCCAGATCGAGGCTGCTCGTCTGCTGGTTCGTCGCGCTGCGTTCAACCACGACGTTGGTCTGCCGTTCACTAAGGAAGCTGCTATGGCGAAGCTGTACGCTTCTGAGGTTGCAATGGACGTTACCACCAAGTGCGTACAGATCTACGGCGGCTACGGTTACATCCGTGAGTACCCGATGGAGCGCATGATGCGTGACGCTAAGATCACCGAGATCTACGAAGGCACTTCTCAGGTTCAGAGAATGGTCATCGCCGGTCAGGTTCTGCGCTAAGGATAAGGAGGATAACTGAACTATGAAGGCTATTGTTTGTGTAAAGCAGGTTCCGGATACCTCCGGCAAGGTTGCTGTTAATCCCGACGGCACCCTGAACCGCGCATCCATGGAGACCATCACCAACCCGGACGACCTCAACGCTGTTGAGGCTGCTCTGAAGCTCAAGGACGAGACCGGCTGCAAGGTCGTTGTCGTTACCATGGGCCCCCCGCCGGCAGAAGGCATGCTCCGCGAGCTGATCGCGCGCGGCGCTGACGAAGGCGTTTTGGTTTCCGCTCGTGAGTTCGGCGGTTCGGATACCTTCGCAACCTCCCAGATTCTCGCGGCTGCGATCAACAAGATCGGCCTTGAGGACGACGACATCGTATTCTGCGGCCGTCAGGCTATCGACGGCGATACCGCGCAGGTAGGCTCTCAGATCGCTGAGAAGCTGCACATCCCGCAGATCTCCTACGCTGCCGATATCAAGAAGGAAGGCAACACCGTCACCGTTAAGCGTATGCTCGAGGACGGCTACATGACCATCCAGACCCAGACTCCGTGCCTGCTGACCTGCATCAAGGAGCTGAATGCACCGCGTTACATGTCTCTGGGCGGCATCATGGACTGCTACTCCAAGCCGGTCGAGGTTTATGACTACAACACCCTGAAGGATGATCCGCTGATCGATCCCACCACCATCGGCCTGAAGGGTTCTCCCACCAACATCTTCAAGTCCTTCACCCCCCCGCAGAAGGGCCAGGGCAAGATGCTCGAAGGTGCTGACAAGGCTACCTGCGAGACCCTCGCAGCTGAGCTTCTGAAGAAGCACATCATCTGATCGAAAGGAGAAACTATAATGGCTGAATTCAATAACACCAACCTCGCCGATTTTTCCGGCGTATGGGTATTCTGTGAGCAGCGTCAGGGCAAGCTGCAGCCGACCGTACTCGAGCTGAT
>NZ_CAWVCU010000037.1:0-56213 GCF_963927765.1 uncultured Agathobaculum sp.
ATGGGAAAACGAATTCAATCTGGTTTTCACGAATGACCTCGGGCGACCTCTGAACCGCAGGACCGTATATAAGCATCTCAAAAAGATACTTGCCAGCATTGGCATGAATGATTGTTATTTCCATACGCTCCGACATACGTTCGCCACCCTCTCCCTGCAAAACGGTGACGATGTTCTGACCGTAAAGGAGAACCTTGGGCATCATTCTGCGGCATTTACACTGAATACCTACGGTCATCTGACACAGGCTATGCGCCGCGACAGCGCAGAGCGCATGGAGAAGTTGATTCAAACCACTGTGATTTCCAAAAATGCGTGATTGTCGTCAGAATCGTCGTCAAAGAAAGCAATAACCTCAACATAATTTCGTTTTCTTTGCGATAATAGCAAAAACCGCACTTTATCTTTCGATAAAGTGCGGTAATCTGGCGGAGAGTCAGGGATTTGAACCCTGGAGACGCTCATCACGCCTACACGATTTCCAATCGTGCGCCTTCGACCACTCAGCCAACTCTCCAGATATTGAATTGTTCCCACAAAGGACAAGAAATATTATACTCGACAAACCACGGTTCGTCAAGGGCTTTTTCAATTTTTCTTTCTTTTTTCTATCAAATTTTTCTCCTTGAAAATACGCCCTGCACCACTGGCGCAGGGCGTATCGCTTTTACTTCTGGAATTGTGACCGCACTTCCATATACTGTATGATTTCCTCAACCACGCCGTCAAAGCCCAGCACACCGCTGTTGAGCGACAGGTCATAGTTGCGCGCATCATACCAATCATGGCCGGTGTGATGCTTATAGTACTTTGCACGGTATTCGTCGATCTCCGCAATCTTGCGAACGACCTCGTCCTTTGGCAGAGAATCTACTTTCATCGCCTGCTCCAGACAGAAGTCCGCATCTGCATGCACAAACACGCGCACCACATCCGGACGGCCTTTGAGCACATAGTCCGCACAGCGTCCAATCAACACGCACGGTCCCTGATCGGCCAGCTGGCGAATGATCTTTGCCTGATAGTCAAACAGCGCGTCATCCCGCAGGTATACCTTGGACGAATCGTTCGGCAGCGGCAGGTTGCCTTTGTAACGGCTCTTCAGTCGGGTAATCAGATCGGGCTTGAGGCGCTCGTCCGTGAACAGTACGGCATTGATGCCGCTGTCCTCGGAGGCCATCGTGATGATCTCGCGGTTGTAAAACGGGATATGCAGCCGGTCGGACAGCATTTTGCCAACCGTCTTTCCGCCCGAGCCATATTGACGGGCGATGGTGATAATATACGGCTTCATATGTTTTCCCCCTTATTCACCCAGATATGCCTTTTTGATTGCATCATCGTTCAGCAGGTCGGACGCTTTGCCCGTTTTGACGATCTTACCAGTCTCCAGTACATAGGCACGGTCGGAAATGGAAAGCGCCTTCTTTGCGTTCTGCTCGACCAGCAGCACGGTCGTGCCCGCTGCCGAAACCTCCTGAATGATCTTGAATACCTCGCCGACAAACAGTGGAGACAGACCCATCGACGGCTCATCCAGCAGTAAAATGCGCGGCTTTGCCATCAGCGCACGGCCCATCGCCAGCATCTGCTGCTCACCGCCGGACAGCGTGCCCGCGGGCTGGTTTTTGCGCTCTTCCAAGCGTGGAAAACGCTTGTAAACCTCTGCCAAAGAGGACTCGACCTCACTTTTCGGACGGGTATAGGCACCCATCTTCAGGTTTTCGCGCACGGTCAGCCCGGAAAATACGCGGCGGCCTTCCGGCACATGACTCATACCCAGACGAACAATCTCATGTCCGGGCTTTTTTGTGATATCCTTGCCCTCAAAGGTCACCGTGCCGCCCTTGGACGGCAGCAGTCCGGTGATCGTGTGCAGCGTTGTGGTCTTACCTGCGCCGTTCGCGCCGATCAGCGCAACGACCTCTCCCTCGTTTACCTCGAAGGAAACGTCGCGCAGCGCGTGAATCAGGCCGTAATATACGTTAATACCCTTGACTTCCAGCATTGCCATTGGTTGGTTTCCTCCTTTCTTATTCGCCGAGGTAGGCCGTAACGACCTCCGGATTGCTCAGCACTTCGCTCGGCGTGCCCTCTGCCAGCAAGCGGCCGAAATTGAGCACATACAGATATTCGCAGATACCCGAAACCAGCTTCATATCGTGCTCAATCAGCAGCACGGTCACGCCGAACTTTTTGCGCACCAGCTCAATCGTCTCCATCAGTTCTTCGGTCTCGTTCGGGTTCATGCCTGCCGCCGGCTCATCGAGCAGCAACAGCTTAGGATCAGTCGCCAGTGCGCGCGCGATCTCCAGCTTGCGCTGCTTGCCGTAAGGCAGATTGGCCGCCTTATAATCCACAACACTTTCCAGACCAAACACTTCCAGCAGTTCCATCGCACGCCCATCCATCGCGCGCTCCTTCTTACGATAGGAGCCAAGGTGCAGCAAACTTTCCGCGAGCGTATAGGTGATCTCATTATGCAAACCGGTCTTGACATTATCCAGCACAGACAGGTTGGAGAACAAGCGGATGTTCTGGAACGTACGCGCCACACCCATTTTGCAAATGTCGTGCGGCTTTTTGCCGATCAGGTTCTGACCGTCCAGACGGACACCGCCGTCAGTCGGACGGTACACACCGGTCAGCATGTTGAACACGGTTGTTTTGCCCGCGCCGTTCGGCCCGATCAAGCCGACCAGACCGCCCTCTTCGATTTTCATGCTCAGTTCATCAACGGCGCGCAGGCCGCCGAAGGAAATGCCCAGCGAGGTAACTTCCAGCATCGCCATGGTTACGCGCCCTCCTTTTCATTTTTCTGCATTTTTTCCATCTGCTTCATACTGCGCTTTTCAAGCAAGCGCGCCTTGAGCGAGGAGTTGTTGAACAGCATCATCGCAATCAGCAGGATCGCGTAAATGAGCATACGGTAGGTGTTCACCGCGCGCAGCAGCTCAGGCAGCAGCGTCAGCAGAGTTGCAGCAATGATCGAGCCCCAGATGTTGCCCAGACCGCCCAGTACAACGAATACCAGAATCAGAATGGAGGTGTTAAAGTCAAACTTTGCCGCCGTGATGGTCGAGTAGTTCATTGCATACAGTGCGCCCGCCATGCCCGCAAATGCCGCGGAGATGACAAACGCCATCAGCTTATAGTGGGTGGTGGAAATACCAATGGAATCGGCTGCGATCTTGTTATCACGCACCGCCATGATCGCGCGGCCCGAACGGCTGTTGATCAGGTTGAGGATAATAAACAGCGTAATCAGGATGAGCACAAAGCCCGAAGTAAAGCTGGACAGCTTGTCAACACCCGACACGCCCATCGGCCCGTTGATGATCATTTCGCCGCCCTCGGACAACTCAAACTTCTGCTCCAAGATGCTGAAATGCAGGCCGGAGGCGTCCTTGCCGACATACAGCACATTGATGATATTCTTGATGATCTCACCAAACGCCAGCGTCACGATCGCCAGATAGTCACCCTTGAGACGCAGCACCGGAACACCGACAATCACGCCCGCAATCGCGGCACAGATCGCGCCGACAATAATGGCAAGGATCAGACGCACGACGCCGGACGGAACCGCATCCGCGAGGCTGGTGGTCACAACGATACCGGAAAACGCGCCGACCGACATAAAGCCGGCATGACCAAGCGACAGCTCGCCCAGAATACCGACCGTCAGGTTGAGCGATACCGCCATGATGATATACGCACAGATCGGCACCAACAGGCCCTTCATCGAGCTGGAAAGGCTGCCCGTAAGCACCAGTGCCTGCACCACAATAAATGCGATAATGACAATGCCGAAAGACAGCAGCGTATCGCGTCCGCTGCGGGAGGCGGCATACTTTTTCAGTTTGTTCATGTTTTCCGCCCCCTTATACCTTTTCACTGACGCGCTTACCGAGCAGGCCGTCCGGCTTGACCAGCAGCACGATAATCAGCACCGCGAACACGATCGCATCCGAAAGCTGCGTCGAGATATATGCCTTGGCGAAAATCTCAATCACGCCCAACAGGATACCGCCCAGCAGTGCGCCCGGAATCGAGCCGATGCCGCCAAATACCGCTGCGGTGAATGCCTTGATACCAGGCATCGAGCCGGTCGTCGGCAGCAGGGTCGGATAAGCCGAGCAGAGCAGCACGCCCGCGATTGCGGCAAGGCCGGAACCGATGGCAAAGGTCAGCGAGATCGTCGTGTTGACGTTAATACCCATCAGCTGCGCCGCACCCTTATCCTCGGACACCGCACGCATCGCTGTGCCCATCTTGGTTTTGCCGGTGAACAGCGTCAGCGCGATCATGATGACAACACATGCCACAATCGTGACGATCGTCACGCGCGTAATGGTCAGCTGTCCGCCAAACAGCTGGATCGGGTCACCGCCGACCACCGAGGTAAAGCTCTTCGTGCTCGAACCCCAGATGAGCAGCGCCGCATTCTGCAAAAAGTAGGAAACGCCGATGGCTGTAATCAGCACCGCCAGCGACGGCGCCATGCGCAGCGGCTTATAGGCCAAGCGCTCGATGACCACACCCAGCGCCGTGCAGACCACAACCGCCAGCAGTACGCCTGCAATCGGCGGCCAGCCCAGATAAGTCGTGGCACAGAAGCACATATAGCCGCCGACCATGATAACATCGCCATGCGCAAAGTTCAGCATTTTAGCAATGCCGTAAACCATCGTGTATCCCAGTGCGATGATTGCGTAAATGCTTCCCAGACTGATGCCGTTGATCAGATGGTTGAGAAAGCTCATGGTTTCATACACCTCAAATCTTTTTCATTTCTCTTATCCGTTTGTGGGATGGGGCGGTGGCTTGGCTGCTTCGGTCAAGCCGTCGCCCCACCCCATAATACCGGTAAACGGGAAAAATAGACAAAGGAGGGCCGTCGCGAAATGCGGCGCCCTCCCTTGCTTCTCACTTGCGTCTTGTGTGCGCCGCGCGCACCAGTTGTGTTTCCGAGTGAAACGGTGTTTCCCTCAGACCTGTTTTACATGCCGACGTATGCGCCGTTTTCAATAACCATGCCCTTCGGGCTCTTGGAAACCGCACCGGTGGAATCCCAAGTCATGTTCTCGCCGGTCAGGCCGTTGAAGGTCATAGAGGTGAACTGCTCGATCATCACGTCGCACAGTTCTTCCGCAGACATGTCGGGCGTAGCGCCGGCAGCCTCAAGTGCCTGTGCATATGCGTAAACGCAGTCATATGCGTCTGCTGCGAACTGGTTCGGTACTTCGCCGTACAGCTCCTTGTACTTCTCTACGAAAGCAACGGTCTTTTCATCGGTCGCGTCCGCGTTGAACGGGGTCAGCAGCATAACGCCTTCCGCCAATGCAAGGTCAAAGTTCTCCACGGTCAGGATACCGTCCATGCCGTCCACGCCGAAGAACTTGGGCGCATAGCCCATTGCATTCGCCTGCGTCAGAATGAGGGATGCCGGGGTGTAGTAAATCGGCAGGAATACCAGATCCGCGCCCTTGCTCTTGGCATCGTTCAGCTGCACCGAGAAATCGGTTGCGGAAGCATCGGTGAAGGTGGTGTCGGAAACAACTTCCAGACCCTTTGTCTTAGCCTCTGCAACGAACTTGTCGTGAATACCGGTGGAATAAACGTCGTCATTCTTCCAGATGATCGCGATCTTCGTGCCGAGCTTCTGATCTGCGATATATTCCGCGGAAGCGGTACCCTGGTTCGGGTCAGCAAAGCACATCTGGAATACGTTGTCCTTGCCCTCGGTGGTCGCCACAGAGGAAGCAGACGGGGTCAGCGCAAAGATACGATCCGCGTTGAGGTCGGTCGAGATCGCCTCGCAGGGCTTGGAGGTAACCGAACCCAGAGACAGCTGCATGCCCCAGTCCTTCAGGGTGTTGTATGCGTTGACAGCCTTCTCGGTGTTGTTCTCGTCATCCTCGAATTTCAGCTCGATCTGGACGCCGCCCTTAGCGTTGATCTCCTCCGCTGCGATCTCCGCACCGCGCTTTACCGCGTTGCCGTAAATCGCTGCGTCACCGGTCAGCGGAGAGGTGCCGCCGATCTTAAATGCATTAGCATCGCTCTGTTCGCCGCTGTCGCTGCCGCCGCCGCAGCCAGCCAGCGTACCAACCAGCATCAAGCCGGCCAGCATCATGCTGAGACTTTTCTTCATGGTAATCTTCTCCTTTACGATATAATCTCCCCCGCCCCGCAGAATTTATTTCTGTAAAGCGTTCAGATTATTTTTTATTATACTACGGTTTCACGAAATCGGCATTGTTTTTTTCCATTTCCGTGCAATTTCAGGAATACTACCGATTATCATTTGAACAAAAATGCAAAATTTGTGCTTTCTTCCGAAAAACATTTGTCCGTCGTGCAAGGAATCATGCAACCGGTTTCAGTGCTGCGCAGGTTTTTATGCATCCGTTATCTACACCGGCACGCTCCCGCCGTACCGCGTGTAAAAAAACAGACCCGGACTGTTCCGGGTCTGCCGATAGCTGCCGTCCGGCAGCGTCTTATTCCGCCCGCTCGAGCAGGCAAACGCAATGCGCCGCAATGCCCTGCTTTGCCCCCGTGAATCCGAGCTTTTCCTCGGTCGTCGCCTTGACCGACACGCGCGACACTTCGCAGCCAAGCGCCCCGGCAATGTTCTCACGCATCTGCATGATGTGCGGCGCGAGCTTAGGCGCCTGCGCGAGCACGGTCGCATCCAGATTGCCCAACCGATACCCCTCTTTTGCAATCAGGTCAGCGACATGCCGCAGCAGCGCCATGCTGTCCGCGCCCTTATAGCGCGGGTCGGTATCCGGAAAATGCTTGCCGATATCCCCCAGCGCCAGTGCACCGAGCAGTGCATCCATCACCGCATGCACCAGCACGTCCGCGTCCGAGTGCCCGTCCAGCCCAGTTTCGTGCGGAATATCCACCCCGCCGATGATACATTTACGGCCTTCTACCAACCGGTGTACGTCATATCCGTGTCCGATGCGCATAGTCAGTCGTCCTCCCTGTTCAAAAACGCCTCAGCAGCCGGAATGTCCTCAGGCGTAGTGATCTTGATGTTTTCGTAGCTGCCATGCGTGGCGCGCACGGTCTGTCCCAGCGCTTCGACCGCCGCACAGTCATCGGTAAACGACTGGTTGTGACGCTGTGCATCGGTCAGTGCGCGCAGCAATACTTCCCGCCGGAACACCTGCGGCGTTTGTACTGCCGACAGCGTGTCGCGCGGCACATCCGCCACGATGCAGCCGTTTTCAATGCGCTTGATGCTGTCCTTAACCGGCACGACCGGTGCCGCCGCGCCGCATTCTGCCGCCGCGTGCACCGCCTCTGTGATGACTGCCTCGCTTACCAGCGGCCGTGCGCCGTCATGCACGGCAACCAGCACGGTATCCTCAGGCGCAGCCGTGATGCCAGCCAGCACGGATGCCGTGCGGCTGTCCCCGCCGCGCGTGACCGTGCGCAGCTTCGTGATGCCGAACGAACGCGCCAAATCGGTATAGGGCATGATATCCTGTTCGCGGCAGACCAGCACAATGTCACGCACGACCGCGCATTTTTCAAACGCATTCAGCGTATGCGCCAGCACGGGCGCACCAGCAAGCGGCAGCAGCAGCTTGTTCTCTCCCCCCATGCGGCGCGACGAACCCGCTGCTACAATCACCGCGCACACCGCCGCGGGTGCGGATTTTTTCTTTCTTCTTTCCTGCATATGCATACTCCTTCGAAAAAAGGCTTTGCTCCGTCGCAAAGCCTTGTAAATTATGTTCCCAAATGCTGATCGATCACCTGTGCGATCTCTTGCGGGCTGCAATCCAACGCAAAGCACAGCTCGGACTCCAGAATCTGCCGCGCCGAAAGCAACATTTTCTTCTCCCCCGTGGATAAGCCGCGTTCCCTGTCGCGTGCAGCAAGGCTCTTGACCACCTGCGCCACCTCGTCCAGATCCCCCGAACGGATGTGCAGCATATTCTCCCGATACCGCTGGTTCCAGCCCTTGTTCTCGCTGCCGGCGATATCGTCCAGCCGCTGCAAAAACGCCTGCGCCTGCGCACGGGAGCAGACCGGACGGACTCCCAGCTTTTCGCACGCATCAATCGGGATGAACAACTGTGTATCGTCCAGCGCAAGCCTAAGGGCATAATACGCCGCGGGCGCACCGTCGATCGTGCGCTCGACAATGTCCGCAATCACACCTGCGCCGTGCAATGGATGAACGACCTGATCGCCGATTTGATACATAATGCCTCCGTTCCAGCAAGCCTCTGTGATCTCCTTTATCTTACATCATATTGACGCTATTGGCAAGGTTTTTCGCGCTTTTCGCCCCGATCAGCGTACCGATCAGCAGCAGCCAGCAGCCGCCGCCCACGCGCAGCAGCCAAAGCCCGCAAAACAGCAGACCCGCAGCGCTGAGCGCAGCAAACGTCATCCTTACGGTTTCCGCACCGCCCGCGCACAAATGCTCCAGCGCCATCCCGCCGTCGAGCGGCGGCATAGGCAGCAGATTAAAAGCACCCAGCAGCACACTCGCGCCCGCGAGCCGGTACCAGCCGCATGCCTGTGCCAGCGCAGTCAGGGCAAAGCTTGCCGCCGGCCCCGCCAGACACACCGCCGCTCGTGCAAAACGCCCTTCCGGCAGCGTGCAGTGCAGCACGGCGCCGCAGCAGGTCAGCGTCAGGCGGTGCAGCCATCCGCCGGACAGGCACAGCACCAGCAGATGCCCTCCCTCGTGCATGGCAGCCGCCAGCAGTACCAGCGGAAGCACGTTTGTCCGGTCTGCGCACCATAGCGCGGCCAGCAGCACAACAAACCCATCCCGTATCTCGATCCTGCCGTGCGTCACGCCAGCTCCAGATAATCCGATGGGTCGAGCGCCATACCATCCTTCCACAGCTCCAAATGCAGGTGCGGGCCGGTCGTGTTGCCCGTCTGCCCGACAAGCGCGATCTCACCGCCGCACTGCACCTGATCGCCCACACCTGCCAGAATGCTGCTGCAATGCGCATATAACGTGGAAAAACCATCCGCATGATCGACGATCAGATACTTTCCATAGTCGGATTCTCCTACCTCACGCACCGTGCCGTCGGCAAACGCTGCAATCGGCGTCCCCTCATCGGCGGCAATATCCAAGCCGTAATGGAAAGCAGGCTCGCCCGTGGTCGGGCTTAGCCGACTGCCAAACCCGGAGGTCAGCGTGCCCTCTGTGGGCAGGACATGCTCAAACGACATGGCATGCACGGTCTCATCCACGGTATCCGGAAACAGGCTCAGTTCGCGGCCAAGAACATCCTCTGCGCCGCCGGACGAAGCCGCATAGCCCCCTTCCTCTCCGGACTGTTCTCCAAACACTGCATCCGCGTCCTCCCCGCCGAATACCGCGAGCATCTGATCCACGCCGGGCGCGCCCGCGAGCACCTGCGCCGCTTTTTCCCGCGCGGCGACTGCAAAAGGCGTATCTGAATATTTGACGATCCCCGCGGCAAGCACCAGCGCCACCACCAGCAGCAAGCCCTTGCCGCTGCCAGCGCGCTTGCGCACCGGACGTTTTCCTGTCATTCCGCCGCCTCCTTTCACTTGGTATAGCGTATGCAGGAACAGGACAGGAATATGCCGCCGCGCTTTGCGCACATGTTATCAGCCGCTCTGTGAGCGGCATCGAAAAGTCGAGCTTTGCCCGACTTTTCGATACAAACAGAAAAAGAGCTTCGGAAAATCCGAAGCTCTTTGTTCTGCAATAGGCATTCCCAGCCATCGGCTGGCGATGCCGTTTCTCATTTGCGGCTGTACGCCGCAAATGAAGTTTTTAGCAAACGCCCTGTGCCAGCATTGCGTCGGCAATCTTCTCGAAGCCGCCGATGTTCGCGCCCATAACCAGATTGTCCTTGTGGCCGTACTTCTCAGCCGCGGTGATGCAGGTCTTGAAGATGTTGACCATGATGTCGTGCAGACGCTGGTCAACCTCCTCAAAGGTCCAGGACAGACGCAGCGAGTTCTGGCTCATCTCGAGGCCGGAGGTAGCAACGCCGCCTGCGTTAGCAGCCTTAGCGGGGCCGAAGAATACGTCGTTTGCCTGGAACGCAGCAACTGCCTCCGGAGTGGACGGCATGTTTGCACCCTCAGCCACGAACTTGCAGCCGTTTGCAATCAGTGCCTTTGCGTCGTTCTCATCCAGCTCGTTCTGGGTTGCGCAGGGCAGCGCGATATCGCACTTGACGCTCCACGGACGCTGACCCTCGGTGTAGGTGCTGCCCGCAACGCGCTCTGCATACTCCTTGATGCGGCCGCGCTTGGCTTCCTTGATGTCCTTGACCACATCGAGGTTGATGCCGTTGGGATCGTAAATGAAGCCGTTGGAGTCGGACAGGGTCACAACCTTTGCGCCCAGCTCGGTCGCCTTCTGGCAAGCATAGATAGCAACGTTGCCCGAACCGGAGATTGCAACCGTCTTACCCTCGAACGAAGTGCCCTTGTATGCGAGCATTTCCTTCATATAGTAGCACAGACCGTAGCCGGTCGCCTCGGTACGCGCCAGAGAGCCGCCGTAGGACAGGCCCTTACCGGTCAGCACGCCGGTGAACTCGTTGCGCAGGCGCTTGTACTGGCCATACATAAAGCCGATCTCACGGCCGCCAACGCCGATATCGCCCGCCGGTACGTCGGTAAACTGACCGATGTGCTTGGAAAGCTCGGTGATGAAAGACTGGCAGAAACGCATAACCTCTGCATCCGACTTGCCCTTCGGGTCGAAGTCCGAGCCGCCCTTGCCGCCGCCCATGGGCAGGCTGGTCAGGCTGTTCTTGAAGCACTGCTCGAAGCCGAGGAACTTGATAACCGAAGCGTTAACAGACGGATGGAAGCGCAGGCCGCCCTTGTAGGGGCCGATCGCGGAGTTGAACTGTACGCGGAAGCCACGGTTGACCTGTACCTTGCCCTCGTCGTCCACCCACGGAACGCGGAACATAATCATGCGCTCCGGCTCAACGATGCGGTCGATGATACCGTTCTTCTCCAGCTCAGGACGAGCCTCCACGACAGGCTCGAAGCTCTCGAGCACCTCGAGAACCGCCTGCTGAAATTCCGGCTCGTTCGGGTTGCGCTTTTGTACGGTTTCATACACGCGCTTGAGGTAAGAGTTGGTAAGTGCCATTTTGTTTGTCCTCCTTACATTTCTGCCGCAGTCTCTTTCCAATTTTCAGGAAAAAGTGCGGAATCGCTTACATACTCACGGTAGTGTGTAACTATTATATAGTATTTCGCAGCAGAGTGCAATACTTTAGCATGTTAAAAATATACATTTTTTCTTGTAGAAAGGGGATAGAAATTGTGACATTTCGCTGATATAATGAAATAGCAAAAGGAGAATCTTGCAAAATGACGGTTTTTGAAAAAATTTATGCCGTGGTGCGACGCATTCCGCGCGGCACGGTGGCAACGTATGGACAGGTGGCTTTCCTGGCGGGCAATCCGCGCTGGGCGCGGGTGGTCGGCTACGCGCTGCACGCAAACCCTGACCCGGACGGCATCCCCTGCTATCGCGTCGTCACGAAGGACGGACGCACCTCGCCCGCCTTTGCCTTCGGCGGGGCGGACGTACAGCGCGCCATGCTGGAAGCCGACGGAATCGAATTTACGTCGGACGGCCGCGTGGATATGCAGAAATATCAATGGGAGGGCTTATCGGATGATTGACATCGCCAAGCTGACAGAACTGGCCATCGCTTATGATGCCGGCGATCCGCGCCGCGTACAGCATTTTATGAAGGTGTATGCGTTCTGCCGCATCATCGGGCAGCGAGAAGGACTGGATGCACAAACACAGAACACCCTCGAAGCCGCCGCCGTCCTTCACGACATCGGTATCCATGAGGCCGAGCACAAGCACGCCTCTTCCGCCGGCAAGTGGCAGGAGGTCGAAGGCCCAGCAGTTGCCGCACCGCTGCTGGAACAGGTGGGCGCAGATCCAGCGACGTGCGAGCGCATCCTATGGCTGATTGCACACCACCATACATATGCCGCATCCGAGGATATTGATTTCCGCATCCTGCTCGAAGCAGATTTTCTGGTGAATGCCTACGAAGACGCGCTGCCGCCAAACGCCTGCCAAACCGCAGGCGACAAGATATTCCGCACCCGCACCGGCCAAACGCTTTTACAGCATTTGTTTCTTGCGTCTCCATACCAGCCGTAAACCTGCACAAAATTCACCCGGATATTGCCTGCCGTATTGTCATGCGGCAGGCTTTTTTTGAACATTCTGTGAAGATGGTTGACATTGCCTTGCAAGTGATTATAATGTGTTAGTAAGCTAATAGTAAGGAGGCTAACAAAGTGTGTGACAAGCGAATCGGCACGGAGCTTGGCATGCTCAATAACCTGATCAAGCGGCAGATGGTCTGTACCACAGGTAAATCAGAAATGGCGAACATCACCGGGATGCAAGCCATGATTCTATGGTTTCTGATGCAGACCACGGAAGAACGCTTTCAGCGGGATATTGAAACACATTTCCGCATCCGGCGTTCCACCGCAACCGGTATCCTGAATCTGATGGAGGAGCACGGTCTGCTGCGGCGCGAGCCAGTGGAGCAGGACCGGCGGCTCAAGCGTCTGGTGCTGACCGACCGCGCCAAAGCGCTGTATGAGCGCATCCATCAGGCAATGGAGCAGACCGAAGCGCTCATGGAAGAGGGCATTGATCCGGAGGAGCTTGCCGTCTGGTTTCGTGTCTGCGAAAAAATCCGTGCCAATTTGGAAAACTATCAACGAAAAGCTTCGGAGGGACAAGGATGATTAAGAGGCTGCTAAAAAGCGTGCGTGAGTTCAAAAAAGAAGCGCTGCTCACGCCGTTTTTCGTTGTGCTGGAGGTTGTGATGGAGGTCGTCATCCCCGCGGTGATGGCACTGCTGATCGACCGCGGCATTGATGCGCAAAATATGGGGGAAGTCTGGAAATATGGCATCATTCTGATCGTCTGCGCCATGCTTGCACTGATTTTCGGCGCAGCAGCAGGCACTTATGCGGCGCGTGCGTCTACAGGCTTCGCCCGCAACCTGCGCCATGATATGTATTATGCTGTGCAGGATTTTTCCTTTTCCAACATTGATAAGTTCTCCACCGGCTCGATCGTCACCCGCTTGACGACCGACGTCACCAACGTGCAGAACTCCTTCCAGATGTGCACGCGTATCGCCGTGCGCTGCCCGGTCATGCTGGTGTTCGCACTGGTCATGGCCTTCCAGATCAACAGCCAGCTTGCGCTGATTTTCCTGTGTGTGCTGCCTGTGCTGGCAATCGGTATGGGGCTTCTTATGAAGCGCGTCGCGCCGGTATTCGAGCGCGTGTTCAAAACCTATGACCGCATGAACACAGTCGTGCAGGAAAACGTGCGCGGTATCCGCGTGGTCAAGGCATATGTGCGCGAGGACTATGAGACCGAGAAGTTCAAAGGCGTATCCGGCCTGCTGTACCGTCAGTTCTCCAAGGCACAAAAGACCTTGGCAGGCGTTATGCCGTTGATGCAGTTCTGTATGTACACCTGCATGCTGTTGATTTCCTGGTTCGGCGCGCGTCTGATCGTTGGCGGCACCATGACAACTGGCGAGCTGACCAGCCTGTTCTCCTATGCCATGCAGATCCTGATGAGCCTGATGATGGTCGCCATGGTATTTGTAATGATTACCATGTCCAAAGCCAGCGCAGAGCGTATCGTCGAGCTGCTGGAGGAAAAATCCGACCTGCACAACCCAGAAAACCCGATCACCGAGGTCAAGAGCGGCGATATAGACTTTGAAAACGTCAACTTCAGCTACAAGGGCGACGCAAACAAACTTGCCCTTCGAGATGTCAACCTGCATATCAAAGCCGGTCAGACCATCGGCATTCTGGGCGGCACCGGTTCGGCCAAGTCCTCGCTCGTGCAGCTGATCCCGCGCCTGTATGACGTGACCACTGGTTCGGTCAAGGTCGGCGGCGTGGATGTGCGCGACTACGATATCGAATCCCTGCGCGAACAGGTTGCCATGGTATTGCAGAAGAACGTGCTGTTCTCGGGCACGATCAAGGAAAACCTACGCTGGGGCGATGAGCACGCCACGGACGAAGAACTCCAGCGCGTCTGCCGTCTGGCGCAGGCCGATGAATTCATCGAGCAGATGCCCGACAAATACGATACCTATATTGAACAGGGCGGCACGAACGTGTCCGGCGGCCAGAAGCAGCGTCTGTGTATTGCCCGCGCGCTGCTGAAAAAGCCCAAGGTGCTGATCCTGGACGACTCGACCAGTGCGGTCGACACCAAGACCGACGCGCTCATCCGCAAAGCATTCGCGGAAGAGATCCCGGATACGACCAAGCTGATTATCGCGCAGCGTATCTCCTCCGTGCAAGATGCCGACCAGATCGTCATTTTGGATGGCGGCGCGATTCAGGCAGTTGGCACGCATGACGAGCTGCTGGCCAACAATACCATCTATCAGGAAATCTACAACCAGCAGATGAAGAAAGGAGGCGAGGAATAATGGCAGGACCCGGAATGAGAGGGCCAATGGGTGGCCCTGGCGGCCCCGGCGGTCCCGGCCGTCACGGTCAGATGGGCGGCGGCAAGCGCAGCAAAAACCCAAGGAAAACCCTCGCGCGTTTGCTTCGTTACTTCAGAGGCGGCTACGCCGTGCAGTTCACTGTGGTACTGGTCTGCATCCTGTTTTCCGCGGT
This sequence comes from uncultured Agathobaculum sp., assembly GCF_963927765.1. NCBI lineage: Bacteria > Bacillati > Bacillota > Clostridia > Eubacteriales > Butyricicoccaceae > Agathobaculum > uncultured Agathobaculum sp. The sequence goes on from NZ_CAWVCU010000037.1 coordinate 14,707, forward strand.
AGCAAACGTCGCAGGCTCGATGTTCCTGCGCGTACTCATCGACGATTATATCGCGCCGCTGCTTTTGCAGGCCTCGCCTGTGTTCACCGGTCTGGTTCATGCGATCTCGCTGATGGCGCTGGTGTATCTGGTAGGTATCATCTCAACCTTCCTGTATAACCGCATCATGGTTTCGATCTCGCAGGGCATTCTCAAGCAGGTGCGCGATGAAATGTTCGAGCGCATGCAGAAGCTGCCCATCCGTTATTTTGATACGCATACGCACGGCGACCTGATGAGCCATTTCACCAATGATACCGACACGCTGCAGCAAATGCTCAGCCAGTCCGTACCGCAGATGTTCTCCTCGCTGATGACCATCATTGCAGTGTTTATCGCCATGCTGGTGACCAACGTCTGGCTGACGCTGTTCGTATTGCTCGGCATCTTCGTGATGCTGGTGGTCGTCAAGCGCATCGGCGGCCAGTCCGCCCGCTTCTTCCTCGAGCAGCAGACCGCACTGGGCAAGGTCAACGGCTGTATCGAAGAAATGATTGGCGGCCAGAAAGTTGTCAAGGTATTCTGCCACGAGGAAAAGTGCAAGGAACAGTTTGACGTACTCAACGACGCGCTGCGTGAAAGCGCCAAGAACGCCAATACTTTTGCCAACATCCTCATGCCGATCATGATGAACATCGGCAACCTGCTGTATGTACTGGTCGCGGTGGTCGGCGGCACGCTGGCACTGTCCGGCGTCGTCGGTAGCAGCATCACGATCGGCGTCATTGCCTCCTTCCTGCAGCTGACCAAGTCGTTCACCCAGCCGGTGACGCAGATCTCGCAGCAGTTCAACTCCATCATCATGGCGCTGGCTGGTGCGGAGCGTATCTTCGTGCTGATGGACGAGGAGCCCGAACAGGACAACGGCTATGTCACGCTGGTCAACGCCAAGTACGACAAGGCAGGCAACCTGACCGAGACCCCGGAAAAGACCAACATCTGGGCGTGGAAGCACCCGCATGAGGACGGTACGATCACCTACGAGCAGGTTCGTGGCGACGTCCGGTTCTATGACGTTGACTTTGGCTACAATCCGGATAAGATCGTGCTGCATAACATTACGCTGTACGCCGAACCCGGCCAGAAGGTCGCTTTCGTCGGCGCGACCGGCGCAGGCAAGACCACGATCACCAACCTCATCAACCGCTTTTACGACATTGCGGACGGCAAAATCCGCTATGATGGCATCAACATCAACAAAATCAAAAAGTCCGATCTGCGCCGTTCGCTCGGCATCGTTTTGCAGGATACCGACCTGTTCACTGGTACGATCCGCGATAACATCCGTTACGGCAATCTGGATGCGACCGATCAGGAGATCGAAGCAGCTGCACAGTTGGCCAATGCCGACGACTTTATCCGCCGCCTGCCGGATGGTTATGACACCATCATTGACGGCGAGGGCGGCAGCCTGTCGCAGGGACAGCGCCAGCTGATTTCGATCGCGCGCGCAGCCGTTGCCGACCCGCCGGTCATGATCCTCGACGAGGCGACGAGCAGCATCGACACACGCACCGAATCCATCGTACAGGCTGGCATGGACAGCCTGATGTACGGCCGCACGGTCTTTGTCATCGCGCACCGTCTATCCACCGTACAGAACGCGGATGTGATTATGGTGCTTGAGCTCGGCCATATCATCGAGCGCGGCAATCACGAGCAGCTGATCGCCGCGCACGGCAAATATTATCAACTGTACACCGGCGCATTCGAGCTCGAGTAAGCGCAATTATAAAACAGGCTCCCGACTGGGAGCCTGTTTTTTTGTTATATGCACTTTACGGCGTTGCTTTTGTTTGTCCCTCCGATACTTTGCACAGTATCTGTCGGAAACGGATGATAAACAGCGTCGTCGTGGTCGCGGCGGCAAGCAAATCTGCCACCGGCTCAGCGAAAAACACCGCAAACAGCTTATCCTCGAAGAAATGCGGCAGGATAAGGATCAGCGGGATCAGCAGAATGATCTTGCGCTCCAGCGCGAGAAACAGTGAGATTTTCGCCTCTCCCAATGCAACGAAGCATTGCTGGAAGGTATTCTGGAACGCTGACACAAAGCCCACGGCAAAATAGATGCGCAACGCCCATGCAGTTTCATCAATCAACGCACTGTCATGCGTGAACAGGCGCGCCAGCGTATGCGGCGCAATCATGGACAATGCCCACACGCCGAACGCAAAGATGCATGCACCCAATAGGTTATACTGCACGGTCTGCTTCATGCGGTCAGGCCGTCCAGCACCATAGTTAAAGCTCAAAATCGGCTGCGCGCCCTGCGTCAAGCCCATCAACGGCATCTGCACCATCTGCGCCACAGAGGTCAGAATGGTCATCGCGCCGACCGCCAAATCGCCGCCGTACTTCTGCAAGGACACATTAAACGTTACAGTCAGCAGGCTTTCGGTCGACTGCATGACGAACGGCGCTGCGCCCAGTGCAATTGCGGGCATGAGCAAACGCCTATCCAGACGGAAAAACGCCTTTTTCAGCCGCAGCGTACTGGTTTTGCCGGTCAGAAACCGTACCACCCACACTGCAGAAACCGCCTGCGAAATGACAGTCGCAATCGCTGCACCGCGCACACCCAGTCCGAACACGAAAATAAACACCGGGTCGAGCACAACATTGAGTACTGCGCCGATCAGCACGGTTTTCATCGCAACGCTGGATTTGCCTTGCGCAGTGATGAAGCCGTTGAGCCCCAGCGCCGTCATCACAAAGATCGTGCCAAGCACATAGATATTCAGATACTGCATCGCATACGGCAGGGTGTCCTGCGATGCGCCGAACAGCACCAGCAGCGGCTCCTGAAACAGCAGGAACAGCACGGTCATCCCGATCGCCAGTCCCCACAGCGCGGCGGTGCAGGTGCCAAGCGTGCGCTCAGCCTTTTCGTGATCCCCTGCCCCCATCGCGATCGAAGCGCGCGGCGTGCCGCCCATACCGATGAGCGCGGCGAAAGCTGAAATCAGTGTAATGACCGGAAAGGTGACGCCCATACCGGTCAGCGCCAGCTTGCCCTCGACCGGAATTTGTCCGATGTAGATGCGGTCCACGATGTTGTATAACAAGTTGACCACCTGCGCGCAAATGGTAGGCAGCGCAAGACGCAGCAACAGTGGGCCGACCGGATCATTTCCGAGATCGACCGCCCGTTTTTGTTTGATTTGCTTTTCCATGTCAGTGCGCTCTATCCTCCCGAATCAGGACGCGCAGCGCTTCCACTGCCGTTCGCACACCGCGTTCCGCAGCGTCGGGCGGGATGTTGGGTGCCTCGTCATTATCCGCGTTCCACAGCACATTGAGCACCGCGCCGCAGCGCACATGCAGCACCTGCGCGACAATGAAAAGTGCTGCTGTCTCCATTTCGCTCGTCAGCGCGCCCGCTGCCTTCCACGCCTTCCACTTTGCAAGCAACTCATCCGCGATCGGCTGCTGCGCCGGACGGATCTCGCCGTAAAAGCTGTCCTTAGACTGAATAACTCCGATATGATGGGTCAACCCCAGCGCTACCGCCGCGTCCCGCAGTGCGCTGACGACCTCGAAATTCGCCGCCGCCGGAAATTCGACCGGCAGATATTCGCGGCTCGTGCCCTCCTGCCGGATGGCTGCGGTCGCAATGACGATATCGCCGCCGCAGACCTCGTCTACAATACCGCCCGAGGTGCCCACACGGATAAAGGTATCCGCGCCGCACTCGACCAGCTCCTCCAGCGCGATCGCGGCCGACGGGCCACCGATACCGGTCGAACACACCGCGACCGGCTCGCCGTCCAGCGTACCGGTCCAGATCGTGTATTCGCGGTTGTGCGCGATCTGCTTGGGGTCATCGAAATAGCGCGCGATCTTTTCACACCGACCGGGGTCGCCCGGCAGGATCACATACCGTCCCACATCGCCCTTGGTAATCTGCAAATGCATCTGTTTTCCGTCAATCAACATACCGATTTTCCCTCCCGTTCGATCACTCGGATGTTCTTTTCCGCCTTCACGCGCGGCAGCATGACCTCATGCCCGCAGCCCATGCATTTGAGCTTGAAATCCATGCCTGTACGCAACACCTTCCACTGCTTAGAGCCGCAGGGATGCGGCTTTTTCATCGTCAGCAGATCGCCGACCTGCACATCCATTTCCATTTCCCCTTTCCAAACCGAATTTTATTCGCCTTCATCATATCACATTTGCAGTGCTAATCCCAGCCATTTTTTCATATAGTATGGCAGACCCCAAAGGAGGCTCTGCTATATTATGAAAACAAGCGAATGCTATCTGCCCGAGGGCAGTTACACCGCGCTGCCTGAGGTGCGGCAGGCGCTCGCGTCCCTCGACGGGCTGCGGCGCGCACAGGACGAAAACAGAATCCTCGAAGCAGTCGCGCAGCGATGCACCCCCGCACACGACCTGCTGTTCGATCTCGGCTGTGCACACGGCATCATGCCGCGCTCCTGCTGTGCGCTGGGTGTAGCCGAGGGCGACACGCGCGAAATCGCCATTCTGTCCCGTGTGGGCAAACCCACCTGCTTTACCATCACTGATATAGATGGAAGCGGAGAGACACCACTCGTCTGGCTGTCCCGCACCATCCCCCAGCAGCGCGCACAGGATCATTTGCTCGAAACCTTGCGTCCGGGCGATGTTATCCCCGCTGCCGTTACCCATCTGGAAAACTTCGGTGCGTTTGTCGATATCGGCTGCGGCGTAGCGTCGCTCATCGGCATTGAAAACCTGTCCGTCTCGCGCATTTTCCACCCGTCCGACCGCCTGCGCGTCGGCCAGCGCATCTGTGCGGTCGTACGCTCGGTCGACCCAGATGCACGCCGCATCTCCCTGACCCACCGCGAGCTGCTCGGCACTTGGGCGCAAAATGCCGCAATGTTTTCACCGGGTGAAACCGTGCGCGGGGTGGTGCGTTCGGTCGAGCCGTACGGTGTGTTTATCGAGCTTGCCCCGAATCTGTCCGGCCTTGCCGAAGCGCGCGATGATCTTGCCCCCGGAATGGTTGTTTCGGTTTACATCAAATCCATCCTGCCGCAGCGCATGAAAATCAAGCTGACCATCATCGACGTGCTTGCCCCGTCAGGCGAACCAGAGCCGCCGCAGTATTTTGTCACGGACGGACATATCGACGAGTGGGTATACACCCCCGCCTGCTGCGACCGAAAATACATTGCGACGGTATTTGAATAGCCCTATTTTGCGCCTTTGATTCGCTCCCAGTAGACTTTTGCGGCCTGTTCGGTCTTGTTCGGGCCATAATCATAGTAATGCGCGTTTTTGATCTCGTCCGGCAGATACTGCTGCCGCACCCAATGATTGGGGAACGCATGCGGATACTGATAGGTCAGCCCACGCCCAAGCTTCTGTGCGCCGCCATAGTGTGCATCCTTGATGTGCGCCGGAATATCCCCCGTGCGCCCGGCGCGCACATCGGCCATCGCCGCGTCGATCGCTGCGGCGGCACTGTTGGACTTGGGGGCGGTCGCCATGAGGATGACCGCCTCCGCGAGCGGAATACGTGCCTCGGGCAAACCAAGCTGGAACGCACTGTCCACGCATGCTTTGACAATTGCCGCGCACTGTGGGTACGCAAGGCCGATATCCTCGCTTGCAATGACCAGCATGCGCCGTGCCGCCGAGATCATATCGCCCGCTTCTAGCAGACGCGCGAGATAGTGCAGCGCGGCGTCCGGGGCAGAGCCGCGGATGGACTTTTGCAGCGCGGACAGGATATCGTAATGGCTGTCGCCGTCGCGGTCGTAGCGCATGTTGGAGCGCTGCGCTGCTTGCTGCGCATCCGCAAGGGTCACGCCCTCTTCCCCCGCGCCCAGCACGAGCAGCTCGACCGCGCCCAGCGCCTTGCGCACGTCTCCACCAACCGCCTGCGCGATGTAAGCCGCGACGCCGTCCTCGACGGACGTGCCCTTGTCGCCGATGGCAAGGGAAAACGCCCGCTCGACCGCGTGCTGCATGTCTTCCACTTCAATCGGCCTGAACTCAAAGACCGTGCTTCGGCTCAAAATCGCGTTGTACACATAAAAATACGGATTTTCGGTTGTGGACGCGATCAGCGTCATCTTGCCCGTCTCGATGAACTCCAACAGGCTTTGCTGCTGCTTTTTGTTGAAATATTGGATCTCGTCCAGATACACCAGTGCGCCGTTCGGCGCAAGGAAGGTGTCCAGTTCGTCGATGATCGCCTTAATGTCCGCAATGCCTGCGGTCGTGGCGTTAAGATGGTACAACTTGCGCTCGGTCTGCTTTGCAATGATGGACGCGACCGTGGTCTTGCCCACACCAGATGGACCATAAAAAATCATATTCGGAATCGTGCCCGATTCGATCACGCGGCGCAGCAGGCCGGTTTTGCCCAGCAGATGCCGCTGACCGACCACATCATCCAAGGTTTTCGGGCGAATCTTATCCGCCAAGGGTTGGTACATACCCTGCACCCTTTCTCTGCTTCTTTTAGATAAAAAATATTATACCACGCTTTTGCAGCATGCACAAACAGGGCTTGACTTTCTCGCTTTACTGTGATAAACTATCCGCAGTTAGTAAAACAAAAAAGGAGAGTTTTCCCGATGGACAAGCCCTTTCTTGCAAAGCTGCGCCGCATTGACCCTTATGTGCCGGGCGAGCAGCCGCAGAGCAACGATATCATTAAGCTAAACGCCAACGAAAACCCGTATCCCCCCGCGCCGGGCGTTGCCGAAGCGCTGCGCACATTTGACGCGTCCCGCCTTGCGCTCTATCCGGACGCAAACGGCCAAGCGCTCAAAATCGCGCTTGCAGGCCGCTTTGGCGTGAAGCCGACGCAGGTGTTCCTCGGCAACGGCTCGGACGACGTGCTCGCGCTTGCGTTCCAGTCGTTCTTCTGCTCGGAGCAGCCGATTCTCTATCCGGATATCACCTATTCGTTCTATCCGGTCTGGTGCGACCTGTTCCGTATCCCATATGAGACCCTGCCGCTGGACGAGGACTTCTGCGTGAATGTCCGTGACTACGACAAGCCGAACGGCGGCATTGTCCTGCCCAACCCGAACGCACCGACCGGGCGCGGTGTATCGCTCGACTTCATCGAGGATTTGCTCCAGCACAACGCGGACTGCGTGGTCATCATCGACGAAGCATACGTTGACTTCGGCGCACAAAGCGCGGTGCCGCTCCTTTCCAAATACGAAAACCTGCTCGTTGTGCAGACGATGAGCAAGTCGCGCTCGCTAGCCGGCCTGCGCATCGGCTACGCGCTCGGCTCGGAAACGCTGATTGCGACGCTTGAAGCGGTCAAGAACTCGTATAACTCCTACACGATGGACGCGATTGCGCTTGCCGCGGGCGAAGCCGCAGTCAAGGACGAAGTGTATTTTCAGGAGACCTGCCGCAAGGTCATCGCCACACGCGATCGCACCGCTGGCGAGCTGCGCAAACTGGGTTTTACCGTTTCCCCCTCGCTGACCAACTTCCTGTTTGTCACCCACCCGACCAAAAAAGCGCCGGAGATTTTCGAATATCTGCGGCAGAAAAACATCTTTATCCGGTATTTCAAACTGCCGCGCATCGACAACTACCTGCGCATCACCGTCGGCACGGACGAGCAGATGGATCGGCTGATCGAGGAGTTGCGCGCTTTCCTGTAAGAATATACTCAATCAAAAAGAGCGGAAGATATCTTCCGCTCTTTTGTTATGCCTTGATGACGATTCCCAGCCGTTTTGCGAGCATGGCTGCCTGCTCCATAGTCACAACTGCGCCGCGCAATTCCGCATTTGTATCCGACACCGCAAGACCGTCCAGCTCGCAATCGGTCAAATCCAGTCCCATCAGCGGCGTATGCAGAAAGCGCGCCGACCGCAGGGCTGTGCGCACCAGTGTCCAGTTTTTCCACTGGCAGTCGCAGAACGACGCACCCATCAGGTCGCAGCCCGAAACCATCACCCGGCGCAGCCGCGCCCGGTCGAACACCGCGTCGGACAAGCGGCAGTCCTGCATGTCCACATCACGCCAGCCAGTTTCGGCAAAATCCGCGCCCACGGCCTTACAGCCGTTCAACTCGACTCGCTCGAAAAATGCATCCCGCCAGCCGCTGCCCGAAAGCTCGCAGCCGTCCAGCACCACGTCCGCAAAATCCGCGCGTTCCCAGCGGCAGCCGGTCAGACGGCAGCCCTCCAGACACACGCCGCGCAGCCGCAAGCCCTCATAGAGCGTACCGGACAGGTCTGCCCCGCGGATGCAAACGTTTTCCACGGTTTCCTCATCACGCGCGGCGCGTGCCAGCAGCATATCCGCGTCTTGCACCGGTTGCAGCGACGCGGGCAAATGCGCGCTCATGCCTTATCGAGCAGTTTGATGATCTCGTCTACCTTGCCCTCGCGAGCCTGCTCGTCGCCCGTTTCAAAGGCATCCTGCACGCAGCCCGCCAGATGCGCGCGCAGCACCTCGCGCTGTGCTTTATGCACCAACGACTCGATCGCCTGCAGCTGCGTGACGATTTCCATACAATAGCGGTCGTCCTCAATCATTTTGAGCACGCCGTCAAGCTGCCCTCGCGCGGTACGCAGCAGCGGCTCAACTTTTTTCCGATCCGCCCTCATTTCAGGCCGACCACCTTGTATCCCGCCTGCTCGACCGCCTCAGTCAACTTGGCGTCATCCGGCAGGGCGCTGCCCGTGACCTTTGCTGTACCGCTTTGCAGGTCTACCTCCACGCGCACGCCCGCAAAGGCCTCGAGCGCCTTTTTCACATGCGCCACACAGTGCTCACACATCATGCCTTCGATTTGAATGACCTTGGTCTGTTCCATTTTCTTTTCTTCCTCCTTCGGCAGTACTACACACTGGCTGCTCTCCTGCTTGGGAGAGGCCTTGAAAAACTTTAAACGCAATGCGTTGGAAACCACACAAACCGAGCTCAGGCTCATTGCGGCGGCGCCAATCATCGGGCTGAGCTTCAGTCCCAGCGGCAGCCACAGCACGCCCGCCGCAATCGGAATACCAATGCAGTTATAGAAGAACGCCCAGAACAGGTTCTGACGGATGTTGCGCATGGTCTGCCGCGACAGACGAATCGCGTCCACCGCGTCCATCAAATCGCTCTTCATCAGCACCACATCCGCCGACGCGATTGCCACATCCGTGCCCGCGCCGATGGCAATGCCCACATCCGCACGCGCCAGCGCGGGCGCGTCATTGATACCGTCGCCGATCATGGCAACTTTACGCCCTTGTTCCTGCTTCTCGCGCACAACACGCTCCTTGTCCTGCGGCAGCACCTCGGCCACCACGTCCTGCACACCCAGCTCGGCAGCAATAGACTGTGCAGTGGCCTTATTGTCGCCGGTCAGCAGCGTGACCTGTACGCCCAGCTTTTGCAATTCATCGACCGCCGCGCAGCTGCTCGGCTTGAGCACATCCGCGACCGCAAAGATGCCAACCACCTGCCGGTTTGCCGCGAAATACAGCGGCGTTTTGCCCGCAGCAGCAAGGTTTTCGCCCATCTGCTGCGCCGAGCGCGACAGCGCAAGACCGTTTGCCAGCAGCATGCGGCGGTTACCCGCCATGCAGCGCACGCCGTCGATTACCGCGCGCACGCCCTGCCCCTCGACCATTTCAAACGAATCGGTTTTGCGCTCCTTGACATGCTTGGCGCGCGCATAGCGCACGATCGCATCCGCCAGCGGATGGTCGCTGTGCACCTCGAGAGATAGCGCCAGCGAAAGCAGGTCTTCCGGCTCCACACCGAACGACTTGACATCGGTAACGACCGGACGGCCCTCGGTGACCGTGCCCGTTTTATCCAGCACAACGCAGTCCACGTTATGCAGATTTTCCAGTGCCTCAGCCGACTGGAACAGCACACCGTTTTTCGCGCCCACACCCGTGCCGACCATGATAGCGACCGGCGTTGCCAGCCCCAACGCACACGGGCAGGAAATGACCAGCACCGCGATCGCGCGGGTCAGCGCAAAGCCGGGCGTTTCGCCGTAAACCAGCCAAACGATTGCGGTCACCAGTGCAATGAGCATGACAACCGGCACAAACACCCCCGCAACCTTGTCGGCAAGCTTGGCGATCGGCGCTTTGGATGCGCCCGCCTCCTCGACCAGCCGAATGATCTGGGAGAGCGTTGTATCATCGCCCACACGGGACGCTTTCATCGCAAAATAGCCGTTTTTCGTCACGGTAGCGCCAATTACCGTGTCGCCCTTATGCTTTTCTACCGGCATGGACTCACCCGTGATGGCGCTTTCATCCAAATAGGCGTGCCCCTCGACGATCTGACCGTCCACCGGCACAGATTGTCCCGCACGCACGATCACATAATCGCCCACGCGCACCTCTTCGATCGGTACGGTGACCTCCTGCTCACCACGGATGACCGACGCGGTCTGTGGACGCAGATCCATGAGCGCAGCAATGGCCTCGCCAGTCTTGCGCTTGGCGCGCGCCTCGAAGAACTTGCCGAGTGTGACCAACGTCAGGATCATACCCGCGGACTCGAAATACAAATCATGCGCATATTCATGCACGCGCGCCATATCGCCCGCAGCGCCCGCGTAACCGATCTGGAACAGCGCATAAATGCCGTACACCACGGACGCACCCGAACCGACCGCGATCAGCGCATCCATCGTCGGCGCGCGGTGCCAGAGCGTGCGGAATCCATTGATAAAATACTTGCGGTTGACGATCAGGATAGGCAGCGTCAGCAGCAGCTGCACCAGCGCAAGCGCAAAGGCGTGCGCCTCGCCGCTGACAAAGCCCGGCAATGGCAGACCGATCATCGGCCCCATAGAAAAATACATCAGGATGATGAGAAACACCGCAGAAATCAGGATGCGGTTTTTCATCTCATGCAGATCATCCTCCGGCGCGCTATCCTTTGCAGATGCCGCCGCGCGCGTGCCGCTGTCCACGGCAGCGGTGTAGCCGCCCTCTTCGACCGCGCGGATGATTTGTGCGTCGCTGCATGCACCCTCGTCATATTCCACCACCATACTGCCCGCGAGCAGATTGACCTGCACCTCGCGCACGCCAGGCACAGCGGAAACGCTCTTTTCCACATGGGCCGAGCACGCCGCGCAGCTCATCCCGCCGACGCGAAATCGTTGTTTCATACTGGGATCTCCTTTTCCTATCTTTCACCCCTCCCCCGGGGAGGGGGTCTGTTGCATGGTCAGTATACGCCAATTCCCGGCCTTTGTCAAGCGGCAGACAGCAAACAGCCGCGCGAAAAGGCGCGGCTGTTTCTTTTCATTCTGTCCAGCTGGTTATTCCTCGATCGTGGTGGAAAAAGACAGGCATTCCTCCTGTCCTGGGCACAGCACCCGCACGCCGACCTTGTTTTCGATCGCATGGTCAAGGTAGCCGCCGTCCGGCAATGTGCTCCATGGCTCCAGACACACATAGGGCACATCGAAATCTTTATAGGCACTCCAAACCGCAAAATACGGAAAATCGGTAAATTCCATGGTCACGGTACGGTCATTGCGCGTACTGCCGATAGTGGCACGGCGCACCGGAAGATCATCGGAAATGATTGCGTCATTGCGGAAGGTCTGGCGCGTAATCGGCAGGCGACCGTCTTGCAGCGGCAAATCTCCATGGTCGCGGCTGAGCATCACATTTTCATCCGTCAGGATCGGATGCAGTACCGCGGTGCCCTCAAATGCCACAAAATAATCCGTAATCGACTCATCCGGCAGCCAGCACAGCGTATACGCATCGTGACCGCCAACCTCATAATACATATCCGTATCGCTGCGGTTAAACACGATGTGCTCCTTTTTCAGGGTAGCACCGGTCAACGTATAACGAACGGTGCAAACAAAGTTCCACGGGTACATTTTTTTGGTAAAGTCATTCGCTTCCAGCACAAACTCCACATAGTTTTCACCCGCAGCACCAACCTGCCATTCCAGATCGCGGCCAAAGCCGTGCTGAGTGATCTCATAGGATGTACCGTTCACGGTATAGGTCTTATCCTTGAGCCGTCCGACAATCGGGAACAGAATCGGCGCATGCCGCTTCCACACCGCGGGATCAGCCTGCCAAACGTATTCCGTGCCCGTCTTTTTGCTCCGAAAGCTGCTCAGTTCTGCTCCAAACGGATTGATCTCCACCCGGAAGAGTTCGTTTTCCAATACCTGCATGGGTATCCGCCTCCCTTTCTCTTTGCTTTCAGCATAGCTTTTTTCGCCCGCAAAGTCAATCCGCCGCCCGTTTTTTAGCATTTCAACCGGATTTCACAGCCTGATTTTGTCAGTTTCGCTAGATTCATGCTGCGCGGCAGTTAACTTTAGAACAAAAAAGCCCTGCCGATGGCAGGGCTTTCTCTTTATCATTTGCGTTACAGCAGATGCATTTTGGAATCCGCTTCGGTGATTTCCCGCAGCGGCCGGCACGGCACGCCGACCGCGAGGTGATTCGCCGGAATGTCCCGCGTCACGACGCTGCCCGCGCCGATGACCGCGCCGTCCCCAATTGTCACGCCGCCGAGCACGACGGCATTCGCCGCGATCCAGACATTATTCCCGATGTGGATGTCCTTGGCAAACTCAGACATGGACACATGCCCATCCGGATAGCGCATACTGGTGCGCTCGGACGCGATGAGCGGATGGTCGGTCGCCATGAGAGACACGTTCGGGCCGAACATCACGTTATCTCCAATGAAAATACGCGCGTCATCCATGACAGTCAGATTGAAATTGCAGAAGAAATTCTCCCCGATGAAGGTATGCGAGCCATAGTTGAACTGAATTGGCCCCTGAAAATAGTATTTTTCCCCGATCTGTCCGATAAACTCGCGCACAATGGGCAGCCGTGCAGGGTCATATTCATCCATCGCGTTGAATTTCTGGCACAGGATATGCGCCTTGTGCTTAATGTCGCGCAGCTCCTTGGTGCGCGCGTCAAACAGCCTGCCCGCAAAGATTTTTTCTTCCTCCGTCATGGTTTGCCGCCTCCCGCAATCTTTCTTGCCGTGCGCTTACGCGAGCGCAGCCTTGAGCTCCTCTACCTTATCGGTGTTCTCCCACTTGACGCCCAGTTCCTCGCGGCCCATGTGACCGTAAGCCGCAAGCTGCTTGTAAATCGGCTTGCGCAGGTCGAGCGTCTCGATGATCGCCGCCGGACGCAGATCAAACACCTTGCGCACCGCTTCCGCCAGCTTGCCCTCGTCCACCGTGCCGGTGCCGAAGGTCTCAACCATGATGGAAACCGGTTCCGCTACGCCGATGGCATAAGCCAGCTGCAGCTCGCAGCGCTTTGCCAGACCCGCTGCAACGATATTCTTTGCCACCCAGCGCGCCGCATATGCTGCCGAGCGGTCCACCTTGGTCGGATCCTTGCCCGAGAACGCGCCGCCGCCGTGACGGCCGATGCCGCCATAGGTATCGACAATGATCTTACGGCCAGTCAGACCGGAGTCACCCTGCGGGCCACCAATGACAAAGCGGCCGGTCGGGTTGATAAAGTACTTTGTGTTCTCATCCAGCAGGTGGGACGGGATCACCGCCTTGACAACCTGCTCGATCATATCCTTACGGATCTGCTGGAGCGAAACCTCCGGGCTGTGCTGAGTGGACAGCACGACTGTATCCACACGCACGGGGAGGTTGTCCTCATCATATTCGATGGTCACTTGGCTCTTGCCGTCCGGGCGCAGATAGTCGAACATGCCGTTCTTGCGCACCTCGGTCAGGCGCTTCGCCAGCTTGTGCGCCAGCGAAATCGGCAGCGGCATCAATTCGGGCGTTTCGTCGCACGCATAACCGAACATCATGCCCTGATCGCCCGCGCCGATGGCCAGGTCGGCGTCGGACGCGCCTTCCTTGCGCTCAAGAGAGTTGTCAACACCCAGCGCAATGTCGGCGGACTGCTCGTCGATCGCAGTCAGCACCGCGCAGGTGTCGCAGTCAAAGCCGTACTTGGCGCGGTCGTAGCCAATTTCCCGAATGGTGTCGCGCACGACTTTCGGGATATCGACATAACAGGTGGTCGAGATCTCGCCCATCACCTGCACCATACCGGTCGTGCAGGTCGTTTCGCACGCAACGCGCGCATACGGATCGTTCGTTAAGATTTCGTTAAGAATTGCATCCGAGATCTGATCGCAGATCTTGTCGGGATGCCCCTCCGTTACGGATTCCGAAGTAAAAAAATGATGTGCCATACTATGTTCCTTCCTTTCTGATGTATGTCGGGACATAACAAAAAACGCTCCCATTCGGGAGCGAAAAAGCCGTTTTGCCCCCTCATCTTTCGTGTTCCTACGCCGGATTTGGCACCTTACGCATGGTTTTGCGCAGGTTGCCGGGTTTCATTGGGCCGTTCCCTCCACCGCTCTGGATAAGGTCGTATATTCACTTACGCGGTCTATTTTATATAAAAACAGGATATTTGTCAAGGGAAAATTTCAGCAAATTCGGATATTGTATGCGGATTGACATTTTCTTTGTACACCGTTATATTAAATAAGTAAGAATGTGCCCTGCCGCCGTTCAGTTCACGCGGCTTTCCGGCATATTCTTATTCGCATTCACCATGCGTCCGATGGACGCATTGTTTTTATCATGGGAGAGAATAAGGATATATGAACGTAAATGTAGGAATCGACATCGGCTCAACGACGGTCAAAATCGTCGTTACGCGTGCCGGAGAGATCATCCACAAGCACTATGAGCGCCACTTTTCCAAGGTACGCGAAAAGGCGGTCGAGCTGGTGCGCAATGCCCGCGCGCTCATCGGCGAAGATACCACGCTGCGCTGCGCGATCACCGGTTCAGCGGGTCTGGGTGTCGCTAAGGCGGCGGACATCGACTTCGTGCAAGAGGTTTTCGCCACGCGCAAGGCGGTCGGCGTTCATGTGCCGCAGGCCGATGTAGTCATCGAACTGGGCGGCGAGGACGCAAAGATCGTATTCCTGTCCGGACAGCTGGAAGAGCGCATGAACGGTTCATGCGCGGGCGGCACCGGCGCTTTCATCGACCAGATGGCCGTGCTGCTGGACGTAACCCCGACCGAACTGGATCAGCTGGCACAGGGCGCGGAGCGTATCTACACCATTGCGTCCCGCTGCGGTGTGTTTGCCAAGTCGGATATCCAGCCGCTCCTCAACGAGGGCGCGCGCAAGGAGGACGTTGCCGCGTCCATCTTCCAGGCGGTCGTCAATCAGACGGTCGCAGGTCTGGCGCAGGGCCGCGAAATCAAGGGCGACGTACTGTTCCTGGGCGGGCCGCTGTTCTTCTTCAAGGGCTTGCAGCACCGTTTTCAGAAAACACTCGGTCTGGACGACGCACACGCCCATTTCCCCGCCCTTGCCCCCTATGCGATCGCGGCGGGCGCAGCAGAGTACGCGGGCGACACTCAGAAAACCTATACTGTCTTATCGCTGCTTGACGCACTGGAGCACGCAGCAGGCGCACCGGTGGTAGCGAACTATCTGCCGCCGCTGTTTGAAAATGAAGCACAGTATGCGGAATTCCAGCGCCGCCACGGCGTGCATGATGTCATGACGCAGAACGTCACCATGTACGAGGGCGATGCCTATCTCGGCATAGACTGCGGCTCGACCACGACCAAGCTGGTGCTGATCGGTGACGATCACCAGATCCTCTACCATCACTACCAGTCCAATAAGGGCAATCCGGCGGATGTTATCCGCGAGCAGCTGACCCAGCTCTATGAGCTGTGCGGCGACCGGGTACATATTGTGTCCAGCGCAGTCACTGGCTACGGCGAAGCGCTTATCCAGAATGCCTTCGGCGTGGACTTCGGTCTGGTCGAAACGGTCGCGCACTTCCGCGCGGCGCGCCACTTCTGCCCTGACGTTGATTTCATTATCGATATCGGCGGACAGGATATCAAGTGCTTCAAGATCCGCAACAAGTGCATCGACAATATTTCGCTGAACGAGGCGTGCTCGTCCGGCTGCGGCTCGTTTATCGAGACCTTTGCCCGTTCGATGGGCTACTCAATCGAGGAATTCTGCAAGCTTGGCCTGTTCGCGGAGCATCCGATCGACCTCGGCTCGCGCTGCACGGTGTTCATGAACTCTTCGGTCAAGCAGGCGCAGAAGGACGGCGCCGGCATCGACGCCATCTCGGCCGGTCTGTCGGTTTCGGTCGTCAAGAACGCGTTGTATAAGGTTATCCGCGCGCACTCGCCGGACGACCTCGGCCAGCACATCGTCGTGCAGGGCGGCACGTTCTTAAACGATGCGATCCTGCGCTCGTTCGAGCAGGAGATCGGTCGCGACGTCACCCGTCCGGCGATTTCCGGCCTGATGGGCGCGTACGGCGCAGCGCTGCACGCCAAGGACAACCGTCCCGAAAAGACCAACCTAATCGGCCCGGACGTGCTCGCGGGTTTTGCACACACCGTGCGCACGACGCGCTGCGGCCTGTGCGAAAACCATTGCAACCTGACCATCAACGACTTTGGCGGCGGCCGCCGCTTTATCTCGGGCAACCGCTGCGAGCGTCCGCTCGGCGGCGTGAAAAAAACCGAGCTGCCCAACCTGTATAAATGGAAGCTGGAGAAGCTCAAAAGCTATGGCGAACCGTCCGGCAATCCCGCGCCGCTCGCCACGATTGGCCTGCCGTTCGGCCTGAATTACTACGAACTGCTGCCATTCTGGACGACTTTCCTACGTTCGCTCGGCTTTGAAACCGTCCTTTCCGATGTATCCACCCGCGACATGTATATGCAGGGTCAGCACTCTATCCCGTCGGACACGGTCTGCTACCCGGCAAAGCTGATGCATGGACACATCGAAAACCTGCTCGAAAAGGGCGTGGACGCGATCTTCTATCCGTGCATGACCTACAATCTGGACGAGGGCCGCGCAACCAACTGCTATAACTGCCCGGTCGTGGCGTACTACCCCGAGCTTTTGAAGGCCAATGTCGCAGCGCTCGCGGACTTCGACTTTATGATGCCGTATTTCGAGCTAGCCGATCCCAAGCGGTTCGGACAGCACGCGGCAAAATATTTCTGCGGCAAATACCCGCAGCTGAAGAAAAAGCAGGTGCTTGCGGCAGCCGACGCTGCCTATCAGGAGCTGGGCAACTACTACGCCGAAGTGCGCGCGGAGGGACAAAAGGCCATTGCTTACGCCGACACGCACGGACTGGATATCGCGGTCATTGCAGGCCGTCCGTACCATGTCGATCCGGAGATCAATCACGGCATCGACCAACTGATCGCCTCGTTCGGACTGGTCATCGTGTCCGAGGATGCGGTCTGGCAGCTGACCGAAGCGCCGCAGGTGCATGTACTCAACCAGTGGACGTATCATTCGCGCATGTACGGCGCAGCCAAATATGTCACCAAGAAGGAAAATGCGCAGCTGATCCAGCTGGTGTCCTTCGGCTGCGGTATCGACGCTATCACCACCGACGAAATGCGCGCCATCTGTGAAAATGGCGGCAAACTCTATACACAGCTCAAGATTGACGAGATCAGCAACCTCGGCGCGGCAAAAATCCGTATCCGCAGTATGCTGGCCGCCGTAGAGGAGGGCAGAAAACTTGCAAAACAACAACGCGACGCCTAAAACCTATGCATACGCGCAGTTCACAGAGGAAATGCGCAAGGATTACACCATTCTGGTGCCCAATATGCTGCCTGTGCAGCTTGGCCTCATGTGCCGCCTGATGAAGAACTTCGGCTATAACATGGAGCTTCTCAACACCTACGGGCCGAATATCGCGGAACAAGGCCTGCGCAACGTGCACAACGACACCTGCTACCCCGCGCTGCTGGTCATCGGCCAACTGCTGGATGCCATTGAGTCCGGCAAGTACGATATCCACAAAATCGCGCTCATCCTGCCGCAGACCGGCGGCGGCTGCCGCGCCTCCAACTACATTCACCTGATGCGCAAGGCGCTGGAAAAGAACGGCTATGGCTTTATTCCGGTCATTTCGCTCAACTTTGCCGGTCTGGAAGAGGACGCCAATCCCGGCTTCAAGCTGACCAAGACCATGCTCATCCAGATCGCTTACGCGCTGCTGATTGGCGATTTGATTATGCTGGTGGCCAACCAGTGCCGCCCGTACGAGGTCGTGCCCGGCTCGACCGACAAGGCCATTGAAATCTGCATGAACGCGGTCACCGCGCGCTTTACGGGCGACCGGATGGTGCGCTACAGCGAAGTCAAGCACCTGTACCAATATGTTCTGACCGCGTTTGGCAAGCTGCGTCTGGACAAGACGCAGAAAAAGAAGATGGTCGGCATCGTAGGCGAGATCTACGTCAAGTTCTCCCCGCTCGGCAACAACCGGCTGGAGGAGTTCCTGCTTTCGGAAGGCTGCGAGCCGGTGCTGCCGGGTCTGGTCGATTTTTGCCTGTATTCTATCTACAACTCGGTCATCGACCACAATCTGTACGGCCGCTCGGCCAAGCGCGCCGCCATTTACAAATTCGTCTATCAGTTCCTGCTCGGCAAGCAGGCGGACATCATCAAGCTGATGAAAAAGGACGGCAACTTCCGTCCCCCGATGCCGTTTGACGAGGTACGCAAAAAGTCGCACGCCATCATCGGCGAGGGCGTCAAGATGGGCGAGGGCTGGCTGCTGCCGGCCGAAATGGTCGAACTCATCAGCGAAGGCGTGACCAACATCGTCTGCACCCAGCCGTTCGGCTGCCTGCCTAACCATATCGCGGGCAAGGGCATGATCCGCAGAATCCGCGAGGTCTACCCGCAGGCAAACATTGTCGCGGTCGATTACGACCCCGGCGCTTCCAAAATCAATCAGGAAAACCGCATCAAACTGATGCTGTCGAGTGCGGAATAACACCAAAACCGGAACCTTCGGGTTCCGGTTTTTCTGTCCGCACCCGCGCCCCCGCCGCCGCATAGGATGCAATGACCGCCTTCCCCGCAGGAAGCGCGGCCGAAATCTCTCAAACCGGGAATGATTACATGAACCACGAAACCTTTTCCCCGCTGTCCGACCTGCCCGAAGGCACACGGGCTCGTGTGCATGCGCTGCACCTGTCGGGCGGCATGCGCCGCCGCCTGCAAGACCTCGGACTGGTGGCAGGCACACGGGTATCCTGCATCCAACGCGCCGCTGCTGGCGACCCAACAGCCTACCGCATCCGCGGCGCGATCATCGCGCTGCGATCGGACGATGCGGCGCAAATCGAAATCGGGGTGGACACCTAATGGCGGCGGATCGGACGCCGGTCATCGCACTGATGGGCAACCCCAATGTCGGCAAATCCACCGTGTTCAATGCGTTGACCGGCGCGCGCCAGCACACCGGCAACTGGAGCGGCAAAACCGTGTCCTGCGCGCGCGGCACCATGAACTGTGACGGGCGGGAAATGACGCTGGTCGACCTGCCGGGCACCTATTCGCTGCATCCCCGCTCAGAAGAAGAGCGAGTGGCGCGGGATTTTCTCACAGCGGGCGAAGCGGATGCTGCCGTTCTGGTTGCGGACGCGACCTGTCTGGAGCGCAACCTCATTCTGATTTTGCAAGTGCTTGAGGTCATCCCTAATGTGGTGGTATGCCTCAATCTGATGGATGAAGCGCGCAAAAAGCGTATTCGCATCAACGTTCCTGCGCTTGAGCGCGAGCTTGGCGTGCCGGTCGTGGCGTGCGCGGCACGGCGCGGGCGCGGTCTGCCCACACTGACACAAACGGTCTGCCGCGTGCTGGATGGAGAAACCATCCCCCATCCCACCGCCATCCGCTATCCCGCCGAAATTGAGAATGCAGTGCGCGCATCTGGTCTTGCACGTGCAGATGCACTGGCTGCGCTCACCGAACGCCCGCCCGAAGGACTGTCCGCGCAGCAGCTGGATGATTTGCTGACCGCTGCGGCAACGCTGCGCGCGGAGGAAATCGCGCTGACCTGCGTGCAGGTCCCTGCGGACGCAGATGCGCGCGACCGGTGCATCGACCGCATCCTGCTCAGCCGCCGGTTCGGACTGCCGCTCATGCTGCTCCTGCTTGCACTCGTGTTTTACATCACCCTGTTCGGCGCCAACGTCCCAAGCGAATGGCTGAGCGAGCATCTGCTCGGCCTGAGCACACCGTTTGCCACCGCCCTTTCCGCGCTCGGACTGCCGCCGTTCGCCGTTTCCCTGCTGGTCGACGGCCTGTGGCGCGTGCTGGCGACAGTCGTTTCGGTCATGCTGCCGCCCATGGCCATCTTTTTTCCGCTGTTTACGCTGCTTGAGGACGCGGGCTACCTGCCGCGCGTCGCCTTTCAGCTCGATCATGCGTTCCGCCGCGCACACGCCTGCGGCAAGCAAAGCCTAACCATGTGCTTGGGTCAAAAACGGATGCGGCATGCCATACATTTCCCGCTTCGTTAAGCCCAATTAAAATGTAGGATAAGCTTTGGCAAGAGTGGTTGAGATGGGGTTTTTCCGGTGCTATACTCGCTTTTGGACACAGGGAAAATCAATTCACACCCTGCAACTACATGCAAAAAGGGAGTAATCACGAATGCAGACAAAAAGAGTATTGGCAGGCATCCTGACCAGCACGCTGCTGCTGGGCGCCTATCCGTGCGCTTCCGCGGCGGACTATAACGATTCCAGCGTCACCGGCGCGGCCGGCTGGCAGGCATGGACCGAAGAGTGGAACACGGTCGCTGCCGACTACACGCAGGTTTCCATGACGCCCGGCGCGGACGAGACCCAGCTGAACTTCGCTTGGTACAGCAAGGACGAGACCGGCAAGAGCGCAACGCCGGTCGTCCACTTCGGCACGGACAAGAATAACCTTGCAGAGTTCACCGGCACCTCTGCCGCCGTGGACACCAGCCTGACCGACGGCACGGCCTATTCCTACAACCATGTCACGGTGACCGGCCTCAAGGCCAACACCACCTACTACTACACAGTGGAAAAGAACGGCGTGCAGACCGAGGTCAAGACCTACCAGACCGGCGACTTTGAAAGCGCGCAAATCCTGTACGTCGGCGACCCGCAGATCGGTGCCTCTAAGGGGCAGACGCAGAACGGCGAAGCGCTGACCGCGGACAGCGGCGCTGCCAACACCGCCGCGCGCAACGACAGCTTTGCATGGGACCGCACGCTGGATATCGCTCTTGAACAAAATCCGGGACTCGACTTTGTGATCTCCGCAGGCGATCAGGTCAACAAGACCGGCAAGCCCAAGGAAGAGGAGTATGCGGGCTATCTTTCCGCCAGCGCGCTCACCAGCCTGCCGGTTGCCACCACGATCGGCAACCATGACTCGCTCAACGCGGACTACCAATACCACTTCTACAACCCGAACCAGACCGGCTACGGTGAAACCGAGGCGGGCGGCGATTACTACTACTCTTATGGTTCCGGCCTGTTCATTGTGCTCAACACCAACAACTACAACGTGGCCGAGCATGAAAAGACCATCCAAGAAGCGGTTGCATCCGACCCGGACGCTAAGTTCCGCATCGTCACCATCCATCAGGACATTTACGGCTCGGGTCTTGACCACTCTGACACCGACGGCATGATCCTGCGCACCCAACTAACCCCGATTTTTGACGAGTACGACATCGACGTTGTCCTGCAGGGTCACGACCACACCTACAGCCGTACCAAGCTGCTCTACGGCGACGGCCAGACGCACGGCACCTATGAGTTCCGCCTGAACGAAGACGGCTCGGACTATGACTGGGACAATGCCTACAACACCCAGACCGACGAGCAGATCCCGCTCTATCCCGAGGATGAAGACGGTCAGGCCAAGCACGACGCATTCCAAGCCGACAACGAGTGCTATACCATCGAGGATGTCGATGGCAACACGGTCACCAACCCGCAGGGCATCCTGTACATGACCGCGAACTCCGCTTCTGGCTCCAAATTCTATGAACTGATCGCTTCCCAGCAGGATTACGTTGCCGAGCGCAGCCAGAACTGGCTGCCGAGCTACTCGGTTATCAATCTGACGGCTGACACCTTCTCGATCGACACCTACCAGATCACCGATGCCGGCAAGGTGGAAAAAATCGACAGCACCTTCACCATCAAAAAGACCGACGAACAGGCTGCTGCGGTCACCGTGGACGACGCTGCCAAGGAGGTTGCGACCGCTTCGGTTGGCGGCGAGACCTATTACCGTCTGCGCGATCTCGCTACCGCGGTGAACGGCACGGCTGCTCAGTTTAACGTTGAGTGGAAGAACGGCGTCATCGTCATCACCGGCGAGCAGTACAACACCGCAGCCCTTGCTCCGGCTGCCGAGACGACCGGTATAAAGGAAACCCTGACCATACAGGTGGACGGCAAGACGGTAACCACGTCCGCCGCCGACGTAAACGGCAACTACTATGTCCCGGCAAGCCTGCTATCCACGCTGGGCATCCAGAGCACGGTATCCGGGGACACACTGGCGATTATCACCAAGTAATTCCGTTTTCTCTCCACCTCTCCTCCCCCGCTCTTTCGGCAGATTCTCCGCGGATGCCAACGCATCTGTGGAGAATTTTCCGGTTTTCCGTTTTTTATCTCCGCTCTGCCGCGCAGGGCATACCCATTTCCGTAAAGCGAGTGATTTGATTTGCATACCGACCCAAAACATCCCATCCGCCGCCTTCTGCTCCGCTGGGCGCCGCCGCTTTTGCTTCTGCTCTTGTTCTGCATATTTGTCGTGCGCATCAATGCGGTGGATAAAATCGAGCTTGTCTCCCGCGAAGGGCAGACCTTCGAGAAAGGCGTCGTCACCGAGATCATACAGGACAATTTGCAGTACGACGGCAGCCGCGTTGGCGAACAGCTGGTGCGCGTGGAAATGAAAACCGGTGCGCGCGCCGGGCAGACGCTTGAAATGACCAGTTCCTCCGGCTATCTGTTCGGCGCAGGCTGCACCGAAGGGATGAAGGTCATCGTCATGCAGAGCGTTTCGGGCGACTCGACCGTTGCGAGCGTCTATGCACAGGACCGCGAAACCGTCATCTACGTGTTTGCAGGACTGTACCTGCTGGTGCTGTGCCTTGTGGGCGGCAAGCAGGGCATAAAGGGTGCGCTCGGTCTGGTGTTCACCTTTTTCTGCATCCTGTTCGTCTATCTGCCGCTTGTCTACCGCGGACATTCCCCGTTCTGGGTGTCGGTATTCATCTGCACGATCACCACAGTCGTCACCATGTACCTGATCGGCGGCCCGACGATGAAAACGCTGGTTGCGACCGGCGGCACGGTCGCGGGCGTGTGCATCGCCGGATTGGCTGCGACTGCGTTCAGCGCAGCTTCGGGCATCACAGGCTGGAATGTCAGCGACATCGAAAGCCTGCTGACACTGTGGAACACAAACGGCATTCAGGTCGGAGGTCTATTGTTTTCCGGCCTGCTTATCTCCAGTCTGGGGGCCACGATGGACGTTGCTATGTCAATCGGCAGCGCCATCAGCGAGATCCACGCCCAGACACCGGATATCTCCCGCCGCGAGCTGTTCCGCGCGGGCATGCGCGTCGGCCGCGACATGATGGGTACGGACTCCAACACACTCATCCTTGCCTTTGCTGGCGGCAGCATCAGCATGCTGGTGCTGGACTATGCCTACGACCTGCCCTATCTGCAAATCATCAACTCCAACAACATCGGCATCGCGATCATGCAGGGGCTGGCCGGCAGCTTCGGCATTGTGCTGAGCGTTCCGGTGACCGTGCTGCTCGCGGTTTTCCTTTATACACTCGGCCGGCAAAAACAATCTGCCTAAACTCCCATCAGCGGCGTCTTTTGAGCAAGGCGCCGCCGATGGCTTTTTGTACACCTTTCCGCAAATTGTATGGAAACCCCTTCCAAGATGCACGAAATGCAGAAAAACGCCAAGATAACCCACCGGATTTCATATAATAAAACTCTTGTATTGCGCGCCGGTTTTGCTTAAAATGGTTGTGTATGATGTGCTGTCTGCGGGCGGCACAAGCCCACACACAGAATGCGGATAAAAGACCGTATGGAGGAGGAAGCATGAGCAAAATCGAACCATATATCACCAGCATCCCGGATTTTCCGGAACGGGGCGTCATCTTCCGGGACATCACCACGGTGATCGGCAACGCGGACGGCTTGCAGCTTTCCGTGGACGAAATGGCGGCGCTGCTGGAGGGGGAAAACTTTGATGTGATCGCGGGACTGGAATCGCGTGGGTTCCTGTTCGGCATGCCCATCGCCTACAAGCTGCACAAAGCCTTTATCCCGATTCGCAAGGCAGGCAAGCTGCCGCGCGAGACCGCTGGCATGTCCTACGAGCTGGAGTACGGCACCGCGTCGATTGAGGTGCACCGCAACGACATCCGTCCGGGCATGCGCGTCGTGCTGATCGACGACCTGATCGCCACCGGCGGCACGCTGGAAGCGGCGGCCAAGCTGCTCGAATCGCTCGGCGCAACCGTGGTCAAGATCGTGTGCCTGCTGGAGCTGAAGGGACTGCACGGCCGCGACCGTTTGCAGAACTACCCGCTCGCCACCGTTGTGTCCTACGACGGCAAATAAGCAAAAAGGGAAAAAGAGAAAACAAAAAGGGGCTGAAACCACACATGTTTGAAAAGATGTTCAAGCTGTCGGATAACCACACCACCGTCCGCACCGAGGTCATGGCAGGTATCACCACCTTCATGACCATGGCATACATTCTCGCGGTCAACCCGAGCATCCTCGGCTCGACCGGCATGGACCCGACCGCCGTCCTGCTGGCGACCGCGCTGGCCTCCTGTCTGGGCACGGTCTGCATGGCGTTCATGGCAAACCTGCCGTTTGCACTGTCCGCCGGCATGGGTCTGAATGCATTCATGGCGTACACCGTCGTCGCCGGTTACGGCTACAGCTGGCAGGTCGCGCTGCTCGCGGTCTTTATCGAAGGCCTGGTCTTTATCGTGCTGTCGCTGACCAACGTACGCGAAGCCATCTTCAACGCCATCCCGCTGACGCTCAAAAAGGGCGTTTCGGTCGGCATCGGCCTGTTTATCGCATTTATCGGCCTGCAAAACGCGGGCCTCTCGGTCGACTCATCCACACTCGTCACCATCACCAGCTTTACGGATAATTTCCACACCGCGGGCATCTGCGCACTGCTTGCGCTGGTCGGCCTATTCATCACGGCGGTGCTGTATATCCACCACGTCAAGGGTGCGATCCTGTTCGGCATTCTGGCGACCTGGATCATCGGTATGCTCTGCCAGCTGACCGGCCTGTATGTGCCGGACGTGGAGGCGGGCTTCTACACCCTGTTCCCGACCTTCGGCATGACCGACTTTACCAAGTTCGGCCTGACTTTCGGCCAGTGCTTCAACGTCGATTTCGGCACGGTCGGCATCATCAACTTCATCGTTGTCATTTTCTCGTTCCTGTTCGTCGATATTTTTGACACGCTCGGCACGCTGATCGGCGTTGCCACCAAGGCAAAAATGCTCGACAAGGACGGCAAGCTGCCGCGCATCAAGCCCGCGCTGCTGTCCGACGCGATTGCGACCTCGGCGGGCGCTATCCTCGGCACCTCGACCACCACGACCTTTGTCGAGTCCGCCTCCGGCGTGGCTGTCGGCGGCCGCACCGGCCTGACCGCACTGGTCACCGGCGTGCTGTTCCTGATTTCGACGCTGTTTGCGCCGATCTTCACCGCAATCCCCTCGTTTGCCACCGCTCCGGCGCTGATTATGGTAGGCTTCCTGATGGTCGGCACGGTTTCCGAAATTCGCTTCGATCTGGACAACCTGACCGAAGCCATCCCGGCTTACCTCGCCATCATCTCCATGCCGCTGTTTTACAGCATTTCCGAAGGCATCTCGATGGGTGTTATCTCCTATGTGCTGCTCAACCTCGCCGCAGGCAAGGGCAAAAAGGTCACTCCGCTCATGTATGTGCTGGCGGTGCTGTTCATCCTCAAGTATATCTTCCTGTAAGCGCAAACGCGCATGGGCCGCTGTCCTCCGTGACAGCGGCTTTTTTTGCATTCTGCAATGATTGACGGCGCGCACGAAAACAGTTACAATGTGGATATCTCATATCCCACGTTTTCCCCGAAAAGGAGACTATTATGAAAAAAAGACTCACCTCCCTGCTATTGATGCTCGCCCTGCTTGTTTCCTGCCTGCCGCTTGCCGCCGCAGCTGAGGAAACGCCCGTTGCCGCGAGCGCAAACACCAAACTGATCGCATTCACCTTTGACGACGGCCCCTCGACCTACACCGCCACCCTGCTGGACGGTCTGAAAGCCCGCGGTGCCAAGGCTACCTTCTTTATGAACGGTACAAACGGCTCACACGGCATTGTCAATCATAAAGACCTGCTCACCCGTATGCGGGAGGAAGGCCATCAGCTCGCAAACCATACCTACCAGCACCTCATCCCGTTTGACAGCTACGGCGCAAGCACGATCTCGAGCGAGGTCAGCCGCGTAGAAAGCCTGCTGTTTGACCGTATGGGCGGCTCGTACACCGACATGGTGCGCACGCCCGGCGGCGCTGTGGGCGGCGCGGTCAAGAGCACGGTTGCCGCGCCTATCATCCTGTGGAGCGTCGACACCCTCGACTGGAAGTACCGCAACGCAAACACGGTCTACAACAACATCATCAAGGGCGCGCGCGACGGTTCGATCGTGCTGATGCACGATATCTACCAGACCAGCGTACAGGGCGCACTGCGTGCCATCGACACGCTGAAAGCGCAAGGCTATGAGTTTGTGACCGTTTCCGAGCTGCTGCGCCGCCGCGGCATCACCCCGCAAAACGGCAAGGTCTACACCAGCGCGCCGAACACCGGCACCAATCTGCCCGCTTATTCCGCGCCGACCATCAGCTCCACAACGGGCGACAACGGTGTTTCGGTCACGTTTTCCACTGCGGACAAGGGGCTGACGCTGTACTATACGACCAGCAGCATGACCCCGCACCTCGGCAGCCAGAAATACACCGGACCGATCACGATCACCAAGGACACGACATTCACGGTTGTGGGCATCGACCAGTACGGCACGCGCACGCCTGTCACCACCAAAAAGGTTGCGGGCGTACCGCCCACGGCTGCACCGACCGTTTCGTACGAAAACGGTATGCTGACACTTTCGTGCGCTACCGCGGGCGCGTCTATTTATTACACGACTGACGGCTCCACGCCGACCGCGCAAAGCACGCTTTATACCGGTGCGTTCGCGCCGGAAACCAACACGATCAAGTGCATCGCCATCCTGTCCGGTCATCTGGACAGCCCAGTCGTCACCTGCACGCTGACCGAATACGGCCGCTTGTTTACCGATGTACCGGCGGACAGCTGGTATTATGACAGCGTGGGTGAGATTGTCGAGCAGGGGCTGATGAACGGTACGGACGCGTATACCTTCTCGCCTGACACGGCGATGACCCGCGCCATGCTGACCACGGTACTCTATAACCTCGCGGACAAGCCTGAGGTGGGCGACAACCTCGGCTATCCCTATGCGGACGTGGACGCGAATGCCTATTATGCTACGCCTGTCTACTGGGCACAGGCGAACGGCCTTGTGACCGGCTACACCGACGAAACCTTCGCGCCGAACGACACGGTCACCCGTGAACAAGCCGCCGTGCTGCTCTACCGACTGGCAAATTACCTTGGCATGGACACCAGTGCACGCGCCGACCTGTCTGCTTATACGGATGCGGCACAAATCAGTGCCTACGCGCAGGAAGCCATGCAGTGGGCGGTCGCGTCTGGACTGCTGAACGGCCGCACCGCAACCACGCTTGCCCCGCAAGGCAGCGCGACCCGCGCGGAGGGCGCAAAAATCCTGACGAGCTTTACCGCGCTGACCTAATTCCATAAAGGACACAACGAAACGGGACGCACTCTCTAACCGGTGCGTCCCGTTTATTCGATCCAATCTATTTTGCAAGGTTCCGGCAAAAAGCGGAAATGAATGATCACTTTCTGCCGCTTCTTCTTGCCTTGTTCCGTTTTTTCGTATGTACCCTGTCCGACCTCGATCCGCTCGATCAGTTCAAACAGCAGGGACGGTGTCAGTTCCTCCACATCCGTATAGCGGCGAATGATCGTCCGCAAGCGTTCCTGTAGCCGCTGTAAGCTTTGCGCCCCACCATCCGGCTGCACCGTGTCCATCTGCTGCTGGAGCGCAGCCGTCTTGCACTCATACCGTTCGAGCAGCGGATAAAAGTTTGTGTCCCCGATTTTGCCTGCCGCGCGATCCTCATAAAGCTGCGCGACCAAACGCTGGACTCGCTCCAACTCCTGTGTCAGCCGTTCCCGCTCGCGGCTTGCTTCTCGACCCCGCTCATCCAGACGCAGACGATGCTGCAACCGCTCAAATAAGGTATCGCAGTCCTGTTCGGACAGGCAGACATATTGGCGCACCGCCTCCAGTACACAGCGATAGAGCGATTCATAGGAAATAAAATGGTTGGAGCAAGCAGCTGTGCCCCGCAGCTTATACGCGCTGCAGGCCAGATTGGCTGCCGAACCTTTTCGGCGTGTGCCGACTGTAGACATTGCCTTACCGCAGTCCAGACAGAAAGCAAGCCCGGAAAACAGATTGGAAAATGCTGCTTTCCGGTCGCAGCGACGGGCTGACCGCTGGTGCTGCACCGCGTCAAAGGTCTGCCGAGAAACCAGCGGCGCATGACAATCGCGAACGATAATCCACTCGTCTGTCCGTTTTTCGCGAATCTTTTTGCTTTTGAAGCTGACCTTGTCGGTCTTTCCCTGCGCAATATGGCCCAGATACACCATATCTTGCAGCATACGGCTGACCCCCACCGAGGTCCACGCCTTGCGTTTGGAGTAATGATCCGGATTCAGTTCCGGATGCACCAAAGTGCGATAGACAGCCGGCGGCGGCTCGCCGCGCTCGTTCAACATCCGCGCGATCTCTGCCGGGCGCTTGCCCGCAGCTGCCCATGCAAAGATCTGCCGCACGGTCGCGGCAGCTCGCTCGTCTGGAATCAGGTGGTTTTTGTCTTGGGGATCTTTTTGATACCCATACGGCGCAAAATTCCCGATAAACTTGCCTGCCTGCATTTTGGTATGCAACGCGCCGCGAATCTTGCGGCTGGTATCACGGGCGTACATTTCGTTGATGACATTGCGGAACGGCGCAAGGTCGGTATCAGACCGCGCTGTGTCGATACCGTCTCCTACCGCAATCAGCCGCACGCCATGCTCGGGGAACACCAGCTCTAAATAGCGGCCGGTCTGGATATAATCACGCCCAAGCCGCGACAAATCCTTGACCAACACGACTTCGAACCGGTGCTGCTCCATATCACGAAGCATATCCTGAAAGCGCGGGCGGTCAAAACGCGTGCCCGACCACCCATCGTCCGCATACTCTCCTACAATGGGAAACCCTTCCCGCTCTGCATATGCCTGCAATAAGCTGCGCTGATTCTGGATGCTCTCGCTTTCGCCTGGA
Organism: uncultured Agathobaculum sp.; assembly: GCF_963927765.1. Lineage (NCBI taxonomy): Bacteria > Bacillati > Bacillota > Clostridia > Eubacteriales > Butyricicoccaceae > Agathobaculum > uncultured Agathobaculum sp. The sequence continues at coordinate 44,116 of NZ_CAWVCU010000037.1, forward strand.
TTGTCGTCGTCGCGGCTGAGCCGCAGGTACAGAACCGCCCTGCAAGCGACAGGAGATTTTTGCATCGGTATCACACCTTCCTACTGCTGCTTGCAAGCGCTTCGATCACCTATACCGATGCAGCAGATGTTTCTTCCTCGAACTGCGCCGCGATGACGTTCTCAAGCAGCTCGAGCAAAACTTGACGCTGCTGTGCTGAACGCTCGTTTGTCTGCGTCCTGTTCACGGGTTGACCTCCTCTCCGCCTTGGTTGTATTCTATGCTGCTTCGCATTTTGAATTGCCTAACCTATGCCTTTCGTACGCATCCACTTTTCACCCAAGCATGTGCATGGGCTTCGGATGCAACGCCTGTGGTGTGACCGGCTGCCGTATCATCGACTCGCCCCGCGAACGGCTGATCGCCATTCTGACCAACACCTTCGCGCCTTGCAACGGGCGGTTTCCGCTGCTGATTTTCCTCTGCTCGGTGTTTTTCGCGGGCAATTCCATCGGCGGCGCGCTGCTGCTCACCGCCGTGATCGCGGGCAGCGTCGTGCAGACCCTCGCCGCCTCGCACCTGCTGTCCGCGACCGTGCTGAAAGGCGTGCCATCCTCGTTTACGCTCGAACTGCCGCCTTACCGCGCTCCGCAACTAGGGCAAGTCATCGTGCGCAGCGTACTCGACCGGACGCTGTTTGTGCTCGGCCGCGCGGCAGCGGTAGCTGCACCTGCGGGCGCGCTGATCTGGCTGCTGGCCAATCTTGACATTGGGGGCATATCGGTGTTCTCCCACCTGACTGCCTTTCTCGACCCTGCGGGTCGCCTGTTCGGACTGGACGGCGTGATCCTGCTCGCTTTCGTCCTTGCCTTTCCGGCAAACGAGCTGGTGATGCCGCTGATCGTCATGGGCTATCTTGCCACCGGCACGATCGCAGATGTTTCCGATTTCGCGGCCTTCCGCACGCTGCTTGTGGCAAATGGCTGGACAGTCTGCACCGCGCTGTGCACGCTGGTATTCACCGTTGCGCACTGGCCCTGCTCGACCACATGCCTGACCATCTGGAAGGAAACACACAGCGTGCGCTGGACGCTTGCCGCCGTCGCGCTGCCGACCGCGTTCGGCCTCACGCTCTGCCTTGCCGTGCACGGTGCATGCACACTCGTCGGTCTTGCCTGAAAAAAGCCGCCCCACCGGGCGGCTTTTTTATGCGCGCGAAACACAGGAACATTTGTTTTCTTTCTTGGTTTATGCTATACTGGTTTCGTATCTTCAAAATGAAACGAGGAACCCCATGGAACCGACCAAATTTGACATAAAATATGCCGCCGTACGGCGCGCGATCATCGAACAATCCTTTGCGCACTTAAACGACCGCCAGCGCGAAGCGGTGTTCACCACCGAAGGCCCGCTGCTCATCCTTGCGGGTGCAGGCAGCGGCAAAACTACCGTGCTTATCAACCGCATCGTCAATATCCTTCGCTTTGGACAAGGTTTGACGAGCGAATTCGCCCCCGAGGGCGCGACCGAGGAGGACTTGCTGTTCCTCACCGAATACCTGACCGCCCCCAAGCCGGAAAACCGCGCCCGCGCTGAAAGGCTGTGCGCGGTCGATGCCGCGCGCCCGTGGCAGGTCATTGCCATCACCTTTACCAACAAAGCCGCGCGCGAGCTGCGCGACCGTCTGCTGGCAGCGCTGCCTGACGCACAGGCCGCAAGCGACGTTTGGGCCTACACCTTCCACACTGCCTGTCTGCGCATTTTGCGGCGCTATAACGAGCTGCTCGGCTTTGACAGTCCGTTCACCATCTACGACGAGGACGACAAAAAGCGTGTAGTCACGAACTTGCTCAAGCAGTTAAACCTCGACCCGAAAGCCTTTGACCCGCGCACGGTTATCAGTATGATTAGCCGCGCCAAGGACAAGCTGATGACGCCAAAGCAGTTTGCCGCGGACGCCGCAGGCGACTACTTCCGCGAAAAGGTGGCGGATGTCTACAAGCTGTACGAAAAGGAGATGCGCAAGGCGTGCGCGCTCGACTTTGACGACATCATCATGAAAACCGTTCTGCTGCTGCAAAGCAATCCGGATGTACTGGAATTGTACCAGCGGCAGTTCCGCTATGTTCTGGTGGACGAATATCAGGATACCAACTATGCCCAGTATGTGCTGACCAGCCTGCTCGCGGGACACTATCAGAACATCTGCGTGGTCGGTGATGATGACCAGAGTATCTACAAATTCCGCGGTGCAACGATTGCCAACATTCTGGAATTCGAAAAGCAGTTCAAAAACGCTAAAACCATCCGTCTGGAACAAAATTACCGTTCCACCGGCAACATCTTGAGCGCCGCCAACGAGGTCATCCGCAACAACGTCGGCCGCAAGGGCAAGGAACTTTGGACCGATCAGGCGGGCGGCTCGAAAATCCATCTGCACCGCTCGGACAGTCAGGAGGGCGAAGCCGCCTACATTGCGGACACCATCCGTGAGGGCGTGGAATCCGGCCGCCGGTGGAGTGATTTTGCCATCCTGTACCGCAACAACGTCCTTTCGGATAACATCGCCGCCGCGTTCATCCGCGCGGGCATCCCCTATCGCGTCTATAAAGGCCGCGACTTCTTCTCGCGCGCCGAGGTGCGCGATATGTTCGCCTATCTGTGGGTGCTGGAAAACCCGGCGGACGAGCTGCGTCTGCGCCGTATCATCAATGTTCCTGCGCGCAAGATCGGAGACAAATCGGTGGAAACCGCGTCGCAGATCGCGCTGGAAAACGGCATGCTGCTGTATGATGTGGTGCGAAACGCTTCGCAGTTTGCGCCGCTCTCGCGCAGCGCAGCAGCCATGGAGAAGTTCGGCACGATGATGGAGAACTTGCGCCAGCAGCGCGAATTTCTCTCGCTCTCCGAGCTATATGATGAACTGCTCAATCAAAGCGGCTATCTGCGCGCGCTTATGGAAAAGGGCGGTGCGGAGGAGCAAGGACGCATCGAGCATATCGAAGAGCTCAAATCCTACCTCGTTGACTATGAGGAAAAGAACGAAACACCCACGCTAGGCGGCTTCCTCGAGGATATGGCTCTCTACACCGACGCCGACCAAACCGAAGAGGACGAGGACGCGGTGCTGATGATGACCATGCACTCGGCCAAGGGTCTGGAATTTCCAGTCGTGTTCCTCGCCGGCATGGAGGACGGCCTGTTCCCCGGCTTCCGTGCGATGGAACGCGACGAAGATATGGAGGAGGAGCGTCGGCTGTGTTATGTTGCGGTCACACGCGCGCGGGAGCAGCTTTATCTCACCTGCGCCGAGCGCCGTTTGCTGTACGGCCGCACGCAGTACGCGCATCCCTCACGTTTCATTGACGAAATGCCGCGCGACCTGCTGGACAGCAACATCGTCGAAAGCCGTATGTTCGGTTCCGCCACCCAGCCCGACCCCGATCTGCCCCGTGCGCAAATTACCCGCGCGCGTTCGTTCTCGGCTGCGTCCTCGGTTGCCGCTGTTCCCAAGGCCGCGGGCGCGCCGCTGCCCGACTTTCCGGCGGGCTGCCGTGTGCATCACAAAGCGTTTGGCGACGGCATGATCGTCTCGGTCAAACCGATGGGCAACGATGCGCTGCTCGAAATCGCCTTCGACCAGAAGGGCACCAAGCGGCTCATGGCCAAGGCGGCGGCAAATTTCATGCAGAAAATCTAAAAGACGCCAGAAGAAAGGCGGCTGCCGGTTGGCAGCCGCCTTTTTCAGTTCTTTTCTCACACTTTATCCGACCCACGCACCGGAAATGCCGCGCGAAACCACAGAAAACCCAAAATCAGTGCTGCAATATCCAGTACAACCACAGCAGAAAACCACAGGTCACGCCGCATGACATACCAGCCCTCGCCGCCAAGCTGAAACAGCAGCATCACCGCCATCAGGCCCAGAAGCCCCAGCGTAACCACCAATACCGCGCCGTTGATAACCGCGAGCAGATACTTTGCCCAATGCTGTCCCACGCCATACAGCACCGCAGGTAGCAGATAGAGCACCGCAGCGAGCGCCGCAGCCAGCCACATCGTGCGGCTACCGAAGCCTCCAAAATATGGGACGCTGCCTTGCATCGTAGGGGAAAGCGAGATGGCAAGCACGATCATCACCCAAACCACAGCCAGACCAACCGCCCAGCCAACCACCGATTTCCGTACTGTTTTCGGCATCGTTTCCACCCCTTTCCGGTATCTGCTTTCAGTTTAACCCAGCGCACGCGGCCTGTCAATGTCAATCTGCACATGCAAAAGCGGGCTGCTCCGAACGGACAGCCCGCTTATTCCATCAGTTTTTTCCTGAGTGCTGCGATCGCGCGCTTTTCGATGCGCGAGACCTGTACCTGTGAGACCCCAATGATTTTGGACACCTGCTGCTGGGTCAGATCACGTGAAAACCGCAGTGCAAGCACCTGCTGCTCACGCTCGGGCAGTGCCCGCATCGCCTCGCCCAGAGACAAATACAGGCAGGTGCGCTCCTCCATGCCCTCGTCGCCCACCAGATCGCCCAGCCGCCCGCCGCCGGACAGCTCACGCTCGAACGAGTCCACCGTCACGTCCGCCTGCTCGCAGGCAGCGACCTCTTCCACCGTCAGCCCGGCTGCCGCCGCGACCTCGGTCACCGTTGGGGAGCGGCCGGTTCGCCCCTCCAATTCCGCCTGAATGCGCCGTACGCGCACCGAACGCTCCTTCACCGCGCGTCCAACCTTGACCGCGCCATCGTCCCGCAAAAAGCGCCGGATCTCACCCGCGATTTTGGGAACCGCATAAGTAGAAAATTCGTTGCCGAGCGCCGCATCAAAGCCACGCACCGCCTTGATAAAGCCCACGCAGGCCAGCTGATACAGGTCGTCCGGCTCCACGCCACGCCCGTAATATCGCCGTGCAATCGACCAGATCAGCCCACTGTTTTCCTCGATCAACTGCGCTTCCGCGTCGCGGTCGCCCGCTGCCGCCCGCTCGAGCAGACCGCGCATCGTACCGGTCACGCGCTGCGCTCCCGTAACAGCTTGATCATGGTCACCATCGTTCCCTTACCGGGCGTGGAGCGCACGCGCAGCTTGTCCGTGAACGATTCCATAATGGTAAAGCCCATACCGCTGCGGGCGTCATCCCCGGTGGTGAACATGGGCTGGCGCGCCTGCTCGACGTTCTCAATGCCGCGTCCGGTATCCTTGACCTTGATTTCCAGAATACGCCCCTCCAGCAGCCGCACCGTGACCGTGATAAACCCGGTTTTATCCGCATAACCATGCACGATCGCATTCGTAACCGCCTCGGACACGATGGTTTTGATGTCGCCCAGCTCCTCCATCGTTGGATCGAGCTGCGCCACGAACGCACCGACCGCCTGCCGCGCGAACGCCTCATTGACCGACCGACTTTCAAATTTCAGGCTCATTTTGTTGATGACCGCGCGCAACTTACTCCCCCCTCTCGAAAATCATGACTTGCGGCAACCCCGCCGCCTCGAACACACGCATGGGCTGCTGCGGCGTGCCGCGCACCACAAAATCGCAGCCGCTGCGCGCACAGGTGCGGTGCAGGTGCAGCACGACCGCAAGACCCGAGCTGTCCATAAACGTCAGCCCACCCAAATTTAAAACCAGCTTTTCGCAGGGGTAGAGCGCCATCAAATCCTCGCTTTGCTCAATGGCTTCGCGCGCGGCGTGGTGATCCAGCTCGCCCGACAGCGAAACCGTCAGCACGCCGTCGCTCTCCGCCTGTGTGATATGCAGCATATCTGTTTTCACCTCATTTTTTCTGACAAACAAAAAAGGCTTGTACCTTTCCGGTACAAGCCTTACTTTACCATTTTTTACCTATTTATTCTGCCGTTTTCTGTCGTGTGCGCAGGATTTTTTCCGCCTCGCCGATCAAATACAACGACCCGCAGACCAGCACGCAATCGCGCGGCGCGGCCTTTTCCAGCGCCTGCCCCAGCGCGCGCTCCACCGTGTGGCAATCGTACACCTCGGCGCAGTGCTGCTCGGCAATGGCGGCGGCTGTCTGTGCGGGCAGAGCGCGCGCATCCGCCTCAGGCGAGCAGGCAAAGAACACGTCCGCGCGGCGCGCCATTTCATAGATGCATTCCGCGTATTCCTTGTCCTTTACCATCCCCATCACAACCAGCAGGCGGCGCATTTTGAGCATTTCGTCCACCGTTCGGGTCAGTGCCGCCACACCGGCGGCATTGTGCGCCCCATCGAGCAGTACCAGCGGCTGGTCAGACATACGCTCGAGCCGTCCCGGCATGCGCGCCCGCGCCAGTCCGCGCACCTCAGCCTCAGTCGGGATGTTCCAGCCGCGCTCCCGCAGCGCGGCAAGCGTGCGCAGCGCGGTCTGTGCGTTTTGCAGCTGGTGGCGGCCGGGCATCGGGATAGTGTAGCCCTGTCCCCCGCGCACAAACGCCGAACCCATGATATCACACCGCAGCAACTGCATGTCCTGCATGCCGTCATACCAGACCGCGCCCGCTGCGTCGCACGCGCGCCGGATGACCGGCAACGTCTCGTCCGGCTGTCCGTCCGCGCAGACCACCGCGCAAGCCGGCTTGATGATCGCTGCCTTTTCTGCCGCGATTTTGGCAACCGTGTCACCGAGTACGGCCATATGGTCGCGCGAAATCGGAGTAATCACACACGCTTCGGCTGCACGGATGACATTGGTCGCGTCATACCGGCCGCCCAGACCGGTTTCCAGCACGACAATATCGCACCGCTGCTCGGCAAAATACAAAAATCCCAGCGCAGTAGTGAACTCAAACTCCCCGATCTGCTCACCCTCGGGCAGTGTCAACTCCTTGCACGCCTGCTCCACGCGCGCGGACAAGCGCGTCAGATCTGCGTCCGAAATCATGGTGCCATCCACACGGATACGCTCATGGAACTGCACGAGGTAAGGCGAGGTGTACAGCCCAACATGATATCCTGCCGCACGCAGCACGGAATCCAACATGCACGCGGTCGAGCCTTTGCCGTTCGTGCCCGCCAAATGCACGAATTTCAGCCCGTCCTGCGGATCACCCAGCGCCGCGCACAAGGCACGAATGCGGTGCAGGCCGGGCTTGCCGGAAAAACGCCCGAGCGAATGAATATAATCAACAGCAGTTTTTGGAATTGCGGTATCCATAATAAACCCTTTCCTGAAAAACGATATGCATCATTATACCATGCTCTGCCAAAAAGAAAAAGGAGAAACCATCGTTTCCCCTTTTCTCTGCTTGCGCTTTTTCACAGCGCGATCTCCGGCCCCAGTTCGACCGTACCGCCCGCCGCGTCCCCTGCGCCGCCCATATCTCCCGCGGAAACCGAGGGCAGCGGACAGGCAGGTACCGCTGCTGCCGCAAATTGGTCATAACCGGGATGCTTTCCGCGCTTGTGCTGCGTTGGCGTCTGTACAATACCGCCGTTGGCCGTTGTCACATCCGCCCGCATTCGCTTGGAGCGCTGCTCCTTCTGCGCGCGGCGCAGCCGATTGGCCTCTTCCTGCTTTTGCTCGCGCTCGGCACGTTTTTTCTTCGCACTGAGCAGCTGCTCGGCTTGCAGACGGCTGATTTTGCGCGTCGCCCGCTGCAGAAGCGTGCGCAGTGACCGAATGGCACGCCGTGCTTTGGCGGCGTTCTCGCCCGAGGTCATGGCCTCGCCTTGCAAATTGTTGATGGCACTGTTGATATCCGAAATAAGCATGTTGACCTGCCCCACGCTCGCCGCACGCGCCAAACGGTGGTATTTCCCTTTGGTCGAATAGTTGCGCGGATTGGTAACGATGATTGTCTTTTTCTGCTCCTTTGGCTTATTCATCTCCGCAAACCAGTGCAGCAGCTGCTTTGCTTTTTCCATCTGTTCGGCTGCCGGAGATTTCTCAAAATACGTCCAAGTCTGCGCCTTCTCCTCATTCACATACACGCCCGAGATATCCGTAGCGTTCAGCGTGCGCAGCAGTCGCAGCAGCGTGTCGCAGCCCTCCTGAAATTCTTCCGGCCCTTGCGCCATTTTATCCAGAAAGGATTGGTCGATCACCAGATGCTTACCACCGCCCAGTCCGATGGCGAGTTTTTTCAGTTCTTCCCCATCCTTTGCGCTGCCGGTCACGATCTCGATGCCGGGAAAGCTGTCGCGCAGGCTTTCCAGCACCTCATTGACCGCACGTGTCCAATCGGTTCCCTGCCAATTGCCATCCAGCGTTACCTTATCCTGCGGTTCCGTCTGTCCCGCAGCGTAGCGTGTATCCATACCGGTGTTCTGGCTTTGCTGCCCTGCCGCCCGGTAAAGCGCGCGTATCCGTTCGATCCGCTCCACCATCGTCTGTCCCTCCATCCTTTGCTGTGGTTTGATCCCCTTATATGTAAATATCCGACCAAAACAGCATAAAAAGTAATGGACATTTTCAACAATCTTTCAATCTTTGTTTCGTATTAGGTTTCGTAGAAACACGTAAAAAAACGCGCCGCAGGCGGTTTTGCCTGCGGCGCATATCTTTTTACTTGTATGAAACTCAATCAGCCGAGAGCCGCGATGGATTCCTCCAGCTTTGCGAGGTGCTCGCGCAGCTTTTCGGCCTTCTCGCGCTCGACCGCGACAACCTTCTCGGGCGCCTTGTCAACAAACTTCGGGTTGTTGAGCTTCTTCATGACGAACTCTATGTCATCCTCGACCTTGGCCTTCTCCTTTTCGAGACGCGCGCGCTCGGCAGCAAAGTCGATGAGGTCGCCCATCGGCATATACAGCTGCGCGTCGCCCGTGACAACGGACGCCATCTTGGCCGCATCCGCAGGCACTGCGTCGATCAGCTCAATGCCGGAAGCGTAAGCCAGCTTCGGGAAGAAGCCCTCACCAGCTGCAAAGGTGTCCTTCTTCTCGGTCAGGATGAGCACCTTGGCCTTCTTGGACGGCGGGACGTTCATCTCGCTGCGGCGGTTGCGGATGGCGCGCACTGCGTCCATCAGCGTTTCCATCTGCGCCTCTTCCGCGGCAAAGTGCAGCTTTTCGTCGTACTCCGGCCACTTGGAAACCATGACCGACGGGCCTTCGTGCGGCAGCGCCTGCCAAATGGTCTCGGTGATGAACGGCATGAACGGGTGCAGCAGCTGCATCGCGCCGGACAGCACATAGCACAGCACCTTCTGCACATTCTCGTCGCCTGCCTGCAAACGAGTCTTGGCGATCTCGATATACCAGTCGCAGAAGTTGTCCCAGATAAAGTCGTTGAGCTTGGCAGCCGCCAGACCCAGCTCGTACTGGTCGATGTTGCGGGTGACCTCGGCAACCAGCGTGTTGAACTTGGACACGATCCACTTGTCCTCGAGCGTCAGCGTCTCGGGCAGCTGGGCGGCCTTGTCCTTGCCGATGGTCAGGTTCATCTGAATGAAACGCGATGCATTCCAGATCTTGTTGCAGAAGTTACGCGACGCCTGCACGCGCTCGTCCGAGAAACGCATGTCGTTTCCGGGGCTGTTGCCGGTCGCAAGCGTAAAGCGCAGCGCGTCCGCGCCGTACTGGTCGATGATCTCCAGCGGGTCGATGCCGTTGCCAAGCGACTTGGACATCTTGCGGCCCTGCGCGTCGCGTACCAGGCCGTGAATATACACGGTATCAAACGGCGTCTGACCCATGTGCTCGACGCCCGAGAAAATCATGCGCGCGACCCAGAAGAAGATGATATCGTAGCCGGTAACCAGCGTGGAAGTCGGGTAGAAATACTCCAGCTCCTTGGTCTTTTCCGGCCAGCCGAGCGTAGAGAACGGCCACAGCGCGGAGGAGAACCAGGTATCCAGCACGTCCTCTTCCTGACGGACGTTCTTGGAGCCGCACTTCGGGCAAACATGGATATCTTCCTTGGAAACGGTCATCTCGCCGCAGTCATCACAGTAGAACGCCGGGATGCGGTGGCCCCACCACAGCTGACGCGAAATGCACCAGTCATGGACGTTTTCCATCCAGCGCAGGTAGGTCTTGGAGAAACGGTCAGGCACGAACTTGGTCTTGCCCTCGGTGACAACGTCCATCGCGGGCTTGGCCAGCGGCGCCATCTTGACAAACCACTGCGCCGAGGTCATCGGCTCAACCGTCGTGCCGCAGCGGTAGCAGGTACCGACGTTATGCTCGTGATCCTCGATCTTAACGAGGTAGCCGCCCTCTTCGAGGTCCTTGATGACTGCCTTGCGGCACTCGTAGCGATCCATGCCCTCGTACTTGCCGCCGTTTTCGTTGACGGTTGCATCCTCGTTGAACACAAGAATCTGCTCGAGGTTGTGGCGCTGACCCATCTCGAAGTCGTTCGGGTCGTGGCAGGGCGTGACCTTAACACAGCCCGTACCGAATTCCATATCGACGTATTCATCACCGAAAATCGGGATTTCGCGGTTCATGATCGGCAGGATGCAGGTCTTGCCAATCAGGTGCTTGTAGCGCTCATCGTTCGGGTTGACGGCAACGCCGGTATCGCCCATGAAGGTCTCCGGACGGGTGGTCGCGACAACCAACTCGCCCGAACCGTCCGCGAGCGGATAGCGGATGTGCCACAGCTTGCCCGGCTGGGTCTCGTACTCAACCTCCGCATCGGAAAGCGCGGTCGTGCAGTGCGGGCACCAGTTAATGATGCGGTGGCCCTTGTAAATCAGGCCCTTGTTATAGAGGTTTACAAACACCTCGCGGACTGCCTTGGAACAGCCCTCGTCCATCGTGAAGCGCTCGCGCTCCCAGTCGCAGGACGAACCGAGCTTTTTCAGCTGGCTGATGATGCGGTTGCCGTACTGGTGTTTCCAGTCCCAGACGCGCTCGAGGAACTTCTCGCGGCCAAGGTCATAACGGGTCAAGCCCTCTTCCTTGCGCAGGTTCTCCTCTACCTTGATCTGGGTAGCGATGCCTGCATGGTCGGTGCCGGGCATCCACAGCGCTTCATAACCCTGCATGCGCTTGGTACGGATGAGAATATCCTGCAAGGTCTCGTCGAACGCATGACCCATGTGCAGCTGACCGGTTACGTTCGGGGGCGGAATAACGATGGTATAAGGTTTCTTGTCCGGGTTGACCTCGGCATGGAAGAAGCCGGAGTCATTCCAGAAGCTGTACAGCTTGTCCTCGACCGCTTTTGGGTCGTAGGTCTTGGGCAGTTCGCTCATTGGCTCTATCTCCTTTTCGGTTTTTGATAACTAAAAAAGCACGCCGTCCGTATAGGACGAAGCGTGCTCCGTGGTACCACCTAAATTCGCAGCAAAACTGCCGCGCACTCGTTGACCCGTAACGTGGGCGGGACGGGAGGGCCTACTGTTTTCAGCCATCCTGCTCCAAAGCGACCTTCTTCCTACCCGCCGAAGGGCTTGCACCGAACCGCCCTCTCTCTTGACGCGCGGGGACAGGAATACTCCTCTTTGTCATTGCATTTTGCGTATTAACTTAATCAGTATATCCACAAAAGCGGGGTTTGTCAAGGTTTTTGCGCGTCAGAAAGGTCGATTTTGCCGTTTTTCTCTTCATAGTCGCGAATACAGCCATAAATCAGGTGCATGACCTGTCCATTGATCGACCTGCCCTCGTATTTAGCAATATACCGCAGCTTGAGACGGGTTTCATCCTCCAGCCGCAGGGATAGATGTTTTTTCTTTTCCACACATAGCACCCATTTCGCATTTATTATGGGTTCATTTTAAGTGTATTATGTGTTAGAATGAGATTAAGAACCCATAGTGGGTTCTTAATAATTCTTATATGGAGGTCACTGCTATGGACGAACTCAACTACAAAGACGCTTACCTATATCTAGTGCGCGCGGTCGATGACCTTGTCCGCTACATGGAGCTGTCGGACGAAACCGCCGACCGCCAAACCGTGCTTTCCGGGCTGCGGCAAGCGCTTTCGGGCGCGGAGGAACGTGCCATTGAGTAAGCCCACCCTTTCCGATAAAAACTCCCAACTTTCCCCTTGCATTTGCCGCAAAACTGTGTTTTAATAGTACTGTTATCTGCGATGAACAGGGAAAGTAACGTCATTCCCCTCTTTTCAGAGAAAACGGCCTTTGGCTGCGAGCCGTTCAAAGAGACCTGACGCGAAGTTCCCCTGCGAGCACCGGCGCTGAACGGCTTTTCCAGTAGG